>NZ_JBEYYU010000025.1:0-123615 GCF_040645755.1 Streptomyces sp. NPDC046716 | reverse complement strand
AAGGAACGGACGCTTCCTTTGTACTCACCCTCTCGGGCTTTCCTCCGGGCGCTTCCCTTCGGTCTTGCGTTTCCGACTCTATCAGACCGTTTTACCGGCCGATTTCCTCGGGGTCTTGCTTCGCTTTCCGGCCTTTCGGCTTTCCGGGGAGTCCGACTCTATCAGATCCTTTCGGGCCTGATTCCCAGTCAGGGGGCTTGTCTTCCCGGCCTGTTGGGCCGTTCCGACGTCCCAAACATTAGCGGATCCCGGCGGCAGTTCCTAATCGAGGTGATCGGGACGTCCGCAACCCAATTTCGAATTGAATTCGGGCACGCCGAAAGCAATCCCTTGGGGAGATCGTGCTGGTGTTTGAGTGCCGCATCAGCGGCTGAAGGTGCTGTCGGAGAACCGTTACGGCTCCGCGGCAACCCGAAGAACTATACGGACCCGTGGGGTCCGCGTCAACCCCCTCCGAGGTCGGCTCAGTCGAGGTCGTTGAGTCGGCCGCCGGCGTCCGGCTGGGCGTGCTCCACGCGGCGCAGGAGGCGGGTCAGGACCTCGCCGAGGGCGGTGCGCTCCGTCGGGGAGAGGTCCTGGAGGAGGTCCTCCTCGAAGACCGTGGCCAGGCGCATGGCGTGGAGCCACTTCTCGCGGCCCTCGGCCGTCAGCTCCACGATGACGCGGACCCTGTTGTTCTCGTCGCGGTCCCGGGTGACCAGGCCCTCCTGGACCATGCGGTCGATGCGGTGGGTCATCGCGGCCGGCGTGAGCCCGAGCCGCTTGGCCAGGTCGCCGGGGCCCAGGCGGTAGGGGGCGCCCGAGAGGACCAGGGCCTTGAGGACCTCCCACTCGGTGTTGCTGATGCCGATCTCGGAGGTCTGCCTGCCGTACGCGACGTTCATCCGGCGGTTGAGTCTGCCCAGCGCCGAGACGATCTGCTCGACCTGGGGGTCCAGGTCCCGGAACTCCCGCTGGTACGCGGCGATCTGCTCTTCGATGGTCGGCTCGGCTGCCATGCGGCGAAGTATGGCACGGCGGCGGTTGGCGTTGAAGTCCTTCGAGATGTATTGTTTAGCTTCTAACTTTAGCTTCGAAGTCTTCAGGGTTGAGCAGTGACCGCCACCCCTGGGGGCTTCTTCTTGTGCTGCGAAAGGGCAGGTGAAAGTGACCAGGGCGATGGGCGCCGCGATGCGGCGTGTGCAGGTGGGTAGCGCGCTGAGTTCGTTCGGCGTGGGCTTCACGGTTCCGTTCCTCTACGTCTATGTGGCGGAAGTACGGGATCTGGGCGCCGGTGCGGCGGGGATCGTGCTGGCCGCCTTCGCCATGGCCGCCCTGGTCGTCCTGCCCTTCACCGGTCGCGCCATCGACCGGCGCGGCCCCATGCCCGTACTGCTCGTGGCGTCCGGGGTCGCCTCCGTGGGGGCGCTCGGGCTCGGGCTCGCGAGCACCGAGGCCGCCGCCATCGCGGCCGCCGCCGTCCTCGGCGCCGGTACCGCGGTGCTGCAGCCGGCGCTCGCCACCATGATCGTGTGGTGCTCGACGCCCGAGACGCGGACGCGCTCCTTCGCCATGCAGTTCTTCCTGCAGAACCTGGGGCTCGGCATCGGTGGTCTCATCGGCGGCCAGATCGTCGACGAGAGCCGGCCGGAGAGCTTCCTGCGGCTGTTCGCCATCGAGGCCGTGATGTTCCTGGTGCTCGCCGCGATCGTGCTCACCGTGCGGATGCCGCAGGCCGCCGCGCTCGGTGAGGCCGCGCCGAAGGGCGACGCCAAGGGCGGGCTGCGGACGCTGCTCGGGCACCGGGCGATGGTGCAGCTGTGCGGACTCGGGTTCGTGCTGTTCTTCGCCTGCTACGGGCAGTTCGAGTCGGGGCTCAGTGCCTACGGCGTCGAGGCCGCCGGGATCTCGGCGTCCACGCTCGGGATCGCGCTCGCCGCCAACACCGCGATGATCGTCGTCGCGCAGTTCGCCGTGCTGAAGTTCGTCGAGCGCCGCAAGCGGTCGCGGGTCATCGCCGGCGTCGGGCTCATCTGGGCCGTCGCCTGGATCGCCGCGGGCTACGCGGGACTCGGGCACGGGAGCCAGGCCATGGCCACCGCCGCCTTCATCTCCACGTACGCGCTCTTCGGGCTCGGTGAGTCGATGCTGTCGCCGACCGTGGCGCCGCTGGTCGCCGACCTCGCGCCCGCGGGCCGGGTCGGCTCGTACAACTCGGCCTTCGCGCTGGTGAAGCAGCTCGCGCTCGCCGTCGGGCCGGCCGTCGGCGGGCCCATGGGCGCCGCGCTGCACGGCCCGTACATCGTCACCTTCCTGCTGTTCTCGCTGGGCATCACCGTGCTCGCGCTGCGGCTCGGCAAGCGGCTCACCCCGCTGCAGGACCAGCCGTCGCTCGCCGGGACCCGTGTGGTCATGGTCAGCAAGCCCGAACCGGCTTCGGCCGACGCCTGAGCGGGGCGGGCGTCAGCGGACCGCCGTCGTCAGCGTCGCCGTGAAGGGCAGCGTCACCGAACCGTCGGGAGCCACCCGGTCCGCGAAGCGGGCGGCGAAGCGGTGGCCCGCCGAGCGCAGGGCATCCGGCTCCGCGAGCGCGCTCCACGGGAGCGCCGAGAAGTGGCCGGGGACGTAGTCGACGAGGGGCGGGAGCGTCACGTCGAGGGTGACCGGGCGGGACTCCACCTCGTGGAAGCCCGCCCGGTTCAGCGCTGTCGTGAGGATGTCTCCGGTGACGGCGAAGGCGCGGGTGAAGTCGGCCCCCGCCTGTTCGCCCGCGTGTTCGGCGAGGGTCTCCCGCTGGGCGAGGAAGTACGGGGAGCGGTCCAGGTGGCTCCAGGTCGTGGCGGCGAAGCGGCCGCCCGGCGCGGTCACCCGGGCCGCTTCCGCGCACACGGCCGCGAGGTCCGGGAAGAACTGGGCGCCCTGCTGGCACAGGACCGCGTCGAAGGTGCCGTCCCCGTGCGGCAGCCGGTCGGCCGGCGCCTCGGCGAACTCGATGTCGGGGTACAGGTGCGGCCGGTGCGCCACCGCCACCCGCAGCATCCCGGGGCTGACGTCGGTGCCGTGCACCCGGCCGGCCGGACCGACCCGGGCCGCCGCGAGCCGGGCCGTGAACCCCGTACCGCAGGCCAGGTCGAGCACGGTGTCGCCGGGACACAGGGCGGCGGCGTCCACGAGTGCGGTGACGAAGGGCGCCATGAGCGGCGCGACGTAACGCTCGTAGCGCTCGGGGGCGCTGCCGGTGGGACGGAAATCTGAGACGGGTACGGAGACGGGTGCGGCATCTGCTGCGTCAGTCATAGGGAGCTGATAGCAGCCCGGGACCGCCTTGCCCAGGGGCCTCGCGGCAAGGCGTGCGTGCCTACGGTCTGTCCGGGAGCACGAACTCGCACCAGACCGCCTTGCCGCCGCCCGGTGTGCGGCGCGAGCCCCAGTTCGAGGCGATGGTGGCGACGATGGCGATGCCGCGGCCCGTCTCGTCCGCCGGTTCCGCCCGGCGGCGGCGCGGGAGGTGGTCGTCGCCGTCGGTGACCTCGACGATCAGGCGGCGGTCCGTGCGGCGCAGCCGCAGGCGCATCGGCGGGATGCCGTGCTGGAGCGAGTTCGCCACGAGTTCGCTGGCCGCCAGGACGCCCAGGTCGTGCAGTTCGGGGGCGAAGCGCCAGCTGGTCAGGACTCCGGACGCGAAGGCACGCGCGCGCGGGGCGGCCTCGATGCCGCCGAGGAGCTCCAGCGCGGCGTTGCGGAACAGCTCGCCGTCGGAGCCCTTGCGGGCCGGGTGCTGGAGGACCAGGACCGCCACGTCGTCGTCGTGGTCGGCGGTGACGCCCGCGGCCCGGATCAGCCGGTCGCAGATCACCTGCGGGGTGCCCGTCGCGCCGGCCAGCGCGTTCTCCAGCGCGGCCACGCCCTCGTCGATGTCCTCGTCCCTGCGTTCGACCAGGCCGTCGGTGTAGAGGACCGCGGTCGAGCCGGGGCCGAGCGGCACCGAGCCCGACGTGTGCAGCCAGCCGCCGGTGCCGAGCGGCGGGCCGGTCGGCTCGTCGCCGCGGTGGATCGTGCCGTTCTCGTCCCTGACGAGGATGGGGAGGTGGCCCGCCGAGGCGTAGACGAGCCGGCCCTCGTTCGGATCGTGGACGGCGTAGACGCAGGTGGCGATCTGCTGGGGGTCGATCTCCGTAGCCAGGCCGTCGAGCAGTTGCAGTACCTCGTGCGGCGGCAGGTCCAGACGCGCGTAGGCACGGACCGCCGTGCGGAGCTGGCCCATCACCGCCGCCGCGCGCACGCCGCGGCCCATGACGTCGCCGATGACGAGCGCGGTGCGGCCGCCGCCGAGGGTGATGACGTCGTACCAGTCGCCGCCGACCGCGGCCTCGGTGCCGCCGGGCTGGTAGGTGGCGGCGATGCGCAGGTCGTCGGGCTCCTCCAGCTCCTGGGGCAGCAGGGAGCGCTGGAGGGTGACCGCGGTCTCGCGCTGGCGGCGCTCGCTGGTGCGCAGGCGCTCGGCGGCCTCGGCGTGGTCGGTGACGTCGGCGGCGAAGACCAGGACGCCGGGGCCCTCGGCCGTCTCCAGCGGGGTGCAGGTCACGGTGTACGAGCGGCCGCCGGAGGTCTTGCGGGACTTGACCGTGCGGGGCTTGGCGCTGCGCAGGACCTGGTCGAGGAGCGGGAGCAGGCTCAGCTCGTCCAGCTCGGGCAGGGCCTCGCGGGCCGGTGCGCCGGGCGGGCGGTCGCCGAAGGCGGCGACATAGGCGTCGTTGACGTACGCGACGCGGTGCTCCGGGCCGTGCACCAGGGCGACGAGGCCGGGGATGCGGTCGAGGACGGCACGGACCGGCAGTCCGTCCACCCCCGCGCCGCCCGCGCTCTCCGCGCCCTCGGAACCCTCGGGGTCCCGCTCGGTCCGCTGCTCGTCGTCGGGAAGGTGCTCGGCGCGCGCGGGCGGCACCGCGCCGTCGCCCCGCTGGGGTACGCCGTGGTCGGCCCGCGCTGCGGCGCGGCGCTGCGTTCCGGGAAGTCGGGCGCTCCAGCGCGTGAAGTTCACTTGGGAAAAGCCTCGTGGGTTCGAGGGAGGGCACAGGGCCCGCCCATGGTCGTGGACCAGTCTGGCCGACCGTACTGACAAACGTCAGACGCCGGTGTGCGGGCGGGAGTTCCGCGCTCCGGTCAGCGGGGCGTCGAGGGAGGGGCGGCTGCGATCAGGGAGACCCTTTCGGGCCGCCGGCGGGAGGAGCGGAAGGATCCTCAGGAGGGACGTCACCGGCCGCCAGTTCGAACTCGGCGCGTGGCCGTTCCAGCGAGCCGAGCGAGACGATCTCCCGCTTGAACAGGCCGGACAGACACCATTCGGTCAGGACGCGGGCCTTACGGTTGGCGGTGGGCACCCGGCTGAGGTGGTAGACGCGGTGCATGAACCAGGCAGGGTAGCCCTTCACCTTGCGTCCGTAGACGTGTGCGACACCTTTGTGCAGACCGAGCGAGGCCACGGAACCCACGTACGCGTGCCGGTAGTCGGCCGGCGGTCCGCCGCGCAGGGACGCCGTGATGTTGTCGGCGAGCGTCCTGGCCTGGCGGACCGCGTGCTGGGCGTTGGGCGCGCACTCCTTGCCGGGCGCGGTGACGTCCGGGACCGCGGCGGCGTCGCCGGCTCCCCAGGCGTGCGGCGCGCCGTCGACGGCGAGGGCGGCGGTGCAGCGGAGCCGGCCCCGGTCGGTCAGCGGCAGGTCGGTGGCGGCGAGCAGGGGGCTCGGTTTCACCCCGGCCGTCCACACGACCGTACGGGTGGGGAGGCGGGAGCCGTCGGAGAGGACCGCGACCCGGTTCTCGCAGGATTCCAGGCGGGTTTCGAGGCGTACGTCGATGTTCCGGCCGCGCAGTTCGCGGATCGTGTAGCGCCCCATCTCCGGGCCGACCTCCGGCAGGATCCGGTCACTGGCCTCGACCAGGATCCATTTCAGGTCCTCGGCCTTGACGTTGTGGTAGTGCTTCGCCGCGTACCGGGCCATGTCCTCCAGCTCGCCGAGCGCCTCCACGCCCGCGTAGCCGCCGCCCACGAAGACGAAGGTCAGCGCGGCGTCGCGGATCGCCGGGTCGCGAGTGGAGGAGGCGATGTCGAGCTGCTCGATGACGTGGTTGCGCAGGCCGACTGCCTCCTCGACCGTCTTGAAGCCGATGCCGTGGTCGGCGAGGCCGGGGACCGGCAGGGTGCGGGAGATCGAGCCGGGGGCCAGGACCAGTTCGTCGTAGCGCAGCGGGGCCGGGCCCGTGCCCTCCTCGTCGCTGGCGAGGGTGGTGTACATCGCCGTGCGCTTGGCGTGGTCGACGGAGACGACCTCGCCGACGATCACTCTGCAGTGGCCGAGGACCCGGCGGAGCGGGACGACCACGTGGCGCGGGGAGATGGATCCGGCCGCGGCCTCCGGCAGGAACGGCTGGTACGTCATGTACGGGTCGGGGGTGACGACGACGATCTCCACGGCGCCGCCGCGGAGTTCGTGTTTGAGCCTTTTCTGGAGCCGCAGGGCGGTGTACATCCCGACATAACCGCCGCCGACGACCAGGATGCGGGCAGGGTCCTGCTTCGGCTCCGGTGATGGCGTCCTTGGCATCGTCACCGTCCCATGACGCATCGGACCCTTGATTTTGTCCACAGCCCCGGCAAATTGTGTGCCCGGTGAACGGCGGCGGAAAGCGCCCCCATCGGCCCCGCCCGTACCCGGCGTTCAGGGCAGAACCGCAGGTCAGCGCGGGGTGTGGGGGTGGGCGCGAGGGGTGCAATCGGGGCGGAATCGGCGCGTACTCCGTTCGGGGGGCGCTCTGTGCGGAACCTGCCCCTTCTGAATTGACTCCGGCTCAACTATGTTCGTGTGCTGTCGGGGTGTCGGGGGACGCACTGACGGGCCCGCAGGGTCGGGCCCGGAAATCACTGTCTGTTCCTCACGCTCCGGCGGACAATGGCGGGGAGTGTCTCCGGGGGGAGACGTCATTACCGGGGGAACACATATGCACATTCAGGACACTCATTGGACCTCTGCGTCAGCCGTCGCGCCGTCGGGCGCCTCGGGTGGGGCCAACGGACGGGCGGCGGGCGACAGTTCGCGCTCGACACCGCTGCGCGTGGATGCCCAGCGCAATCTGGAGCATGTGCTGCGCGCGGCCCGCGAGGTCTTCGGCGAGCTGGGGTACGGGGCACCCATGGAGGACGTGGCGCGGCGCGCCCGCGTCGGCGTGGGCACGGTCTACCGGCGCTTCCCCAGCAAGGACGTACTGGTGCGACGGATAGCCGAGGAGGAGACCTCGCGGCTGACCGACCAGGCACGCACGGCGCTCGGTCAGGAGGACGAGCCGTGGTCGGCGCTCTCGCGCTTCCTGCGGACCTCGGTCGCCTCCGGCGCCGGCCGGCTGCTGCCGCCGCAGGTGCTGCGGGTGGGCGTGGCCGACGAGCCCGGGCGGGATGCCGTACGGGACGAGGCACGGGTTCCTGAACAGCGCACCGGTGCGCCCGAGCTGCGGCTCGTGGAGCAGCGGGCGACGCCGGGCGACCCGGCCGCGGACGCTCTCGGTCCCGACGACTCGGGGGCGGCGGCGCTGCTGGAGGTCGTGGGGCGGCTGGTGGACCGGGCCCGGGAGGCCGGTGAGCTGCGGGCCGACGTGACGGTGTCGGACGTTCTGCTCGTCATCGCGACGGCGGCCCCGTCACTGCCGGACGCCGCACAGCAACAGGCGGCCTCGGCCCGGCTGCTCGACATCCTCCTCGAAGGGCTGCGGTCGCGGCCCGCATAGCGCGTCCCGTCCCTTCGCGGGATCGGCCGAGGCCGGTCCCTCCGTGCGGGGACGGCCTGGACCGCGGGTGATCGAAAAGGGTCGCCCGCGGTCAACTCATGCGCATGACCGGTCCGTTGTGGCGCCCCCGGGCGGGTGACGGGTAGTGCTCCGGTGCGGGAAATCTCCACGGATGAGTGGTTGCCGTGCAGAGGCGGCCGACGCGCGCTCCCCGTGTGGCACGCTTTCCCGGTGATCGGCCGCGAGTGTGCAGGCGGGGGCTTCCGCGATGAGCGTTGACGGGCAGGGCGAGCAGCGGCCCGACGGTGGGGCGAAGGGCGCGGAGGACCTCACCGCGCAGCAGGTACCGAGCCAGGGCGGCCCCGACCGGACCTCCGGCAGACCCGCGCCGGCCCCCGTCACCGAAGCCGACGTGTCCGTACCGGCCCAGCGCGAGGTCGCGCCCGCCGCCGACGGCGGTGACCGGCCACCGTCCGACGCCGGTCTGATCGAGCGGATGCGCGCGGGCGACGACAGCGCGTACGAGGAGCTGTACCGCCGGCACGCCGCCGCGGTACGCCGGTACGCCCGCACCTGCTGCCGTGACGGGCACACCGCCGACGACCTGACGGCCGAGGTCTTCGCCCGCATGCTCCAGGCCGTGCGCGGCGGCAGCGGGCCCGAGCACGCGGTGCGCGCCTATCTGCTGACCACGGTGCGGCGGGTCGCCGCGTCATGGACGAAGTCGGCCAGGCGCGAGCAGCTCGTCGACGACTTCGCCCTCTTCGCCGACCAGGCCGCCCGGTCGACCGAGGTCCGGGACGACGACACGCTCGAACTCGGCGCGGACGTACGGGCCATGCAGGAGGCCGAGCAGTCGATGGCCATGCAGGCCTTCCGCTCGCTGCCCGAGCGCTGGCAGGCCGTGCTGTGGCACACCGAGGTCGAGGACGAGTCGCCCAGCGACGTCGCCACCCTGTTCGGCCTCGACGCCAACGGCACGCGGGTGCTCGCCAAGCGCGCCCGCGAGGGCCTGAAGGAGGCCTACCTCCAGGCGCACGTCTCGGCCACCCTCACCGACTCCGAGGAGTGCTCCCGGTACGCGGACCGGCTCGGCGCGTACGCGCGCGGCAGCCTGCGCACGCGGGCCGAGCGGGGCCTGCGCAAGCACCTGGAGGAGTGCGCCAAGTGCCGGCTCGCGGCCGGCCAGATCAAGGAAGTCGCCAGCGGTATCCCGGGGGTCGTGCCGATCGCGGTCATCGGCTGGTTCGGCGCCGCCGGGTACGCGAAGGCGGCCGCCTTCATCGGCGGTGGCGCCGCGAGTGCGGCGGGCGCCGGTGCGGCCGCCGCGGCGAGCGGCGGGACGTCCGGGGGCGGCGCGGCGGGCGCCGCCGCGTCGGAGGGGCTCGGCGCGCCCGCGAAGGCCGGGATCGCCGCCGGGGTGGTGGCGGCCGCGACCGCCGCCGCGCTGGCCATCGCGCTCACCGGCGGCGAGCCGAAGCAGGAGCCGGAGGCGCGCAAGGAGAAGCCGCCGGTCTCCCAGCCGATCACGCCGGCACCGCAGAAGCCGACGCCGAAGCCGCCCCCGCCCGCGCCGAAGCCGACGCCCACCCCGACACCGACACCGACGCCCACACCGAAGCCGACGCCGGCCAAGCACACGCCGAAGCCGAAGCCGACGCCCACACCGAAGCCGACACCCACCCCGTCCAAGCCGAGACCCAGGCCCACGCCCACGCCGACGCCCACTCCCCCGCCCGCCCCCGCGGTCTACCAGCTGAGCTCGCTCGACTACGGCGTCGCGGGCGACGGCGGCAAGCCGGAGATCCGGCTCGCCGAGAGCGGCTGGGTCTGGCAGCGCTACGGCATGTCGATCGACGGCAAGCGGTACGCGCACGGCGTCTCGGTGCACTCCCGGTCCTCGGTCACCGTCGACCTGAACCGCACCTGCACCGCGTACGACGCCCTCGTCGGTGTCGACGACATGACGCTGGGCCTGGGCGCCGTCCGGTTCTCCGTCTACGTCGACGGGGCGCGCGCCTGGCAGTCGCAGGTGGTCCGCGGCCACGATCCGGCGGTCCCGGTGCATGTGAATCTCGCCGGGCACAAGACGATCCGGCTCGTGGTGGAGCCGCAGGGGCCGGGCGGCGCCGTGGCCGTCGCCGACTGGGCGGAGTCGCGGTTCAGCTGCGGCTGACCTGAAGGGGGCAGGGCGGGTCAGTCGTCCGCGGGGCCCGCCACTTCGGCCAGGAGCCGGTCCTGGGTGAGCGCCGCGCCCTTCGCGCGCTCGGCCTCGTAGCGGACGTCGCCGAGCTCGGCGTGGGCCCGGGCGTCCACGGCCGCGCACTCGTCGCGCTCCGGCTGCGGCCGGGGCCGGCCGTCGCGCAGCGCGTCCGACGCCGCGAACAGCCGGACCGCGCGGGCCACGTCGTCGCGGCGGGCGTGCAGTTCGGCCCCGACGTCGACCAGGCCCGCGACGACGGCCTCCGCGCAGCGCCCCGCCAGCGCGTCGCGCAGGGTGTCGGTGAGCAGCGCCAGGCCGGGCCCGGCGCCCGACTCGGCCGCCGTGATGCGGGAGTCGATCAGCCCGAGGGACGCGTGGAACTGCGGGGGCGGGGTGCCGTCCTCGGCCACCCCGCGGGAGCGGTCGCACAGCTCGCGCGCACGGGCCACCTCCCCTTCGGCCAGGGCGAGATGGGCGTACAGCAGCCCGATGAAGGCCGCGGTGTCGGCGATCCCGTACCGCTCCGCCTCCTCGTTCGCCAGGTCAAGGGACTTGCGGGCCGCTTCCCGGTCGCCCTGGCGGTAGGCGATCTCGGCGATCCGCGCCAGCAGGAACGGCGTCTCCGCGTACGCCCCCACCTCGTGCGCGAGCCGGATCCCCTCCTCCAGCTCGACCTGCGCCTCCGGATAGCTGCCGCGCCCCATGGCGACCTCGGCCGCCGCGCTGCACACCTGGGCGCGCATCCAGCGGTCGCCGACCCGGCGGCTGATCTCCCGCAGCTCGGCGATGTCCTCGTCGACGCCCTCCATGCGGCCCGCCATGTCCACCACCGTGTGGGTACGGAACATCAGCGTGACGCCGATCTCCCAGTCCCCGCCGAACCGGCGGCAGTTGGCGACGGCGCGGTCCAGCGCGTCGCGCACGTCCCCGATCCCGTCGAGGACGAAGAGCGTGAACGGCCAGATGATCCCCGGGAACGAGGCGCCCTGTGGGTTCGGCGGCTCGAAGGCGGTGCGCACCCGCACCATGTACGCCCGGTCGGCCTCGCTGCGGATGACTTCCTGCGGGGTGGACTCGGTGACGAGGAAGAGGGCCAGCAGGCGCAGCTTCATCCGCGGCCAGTAGAGCGGGTCGTCGGGATCGCCGCGCTCGGTGTCGTCCGGCAGCAGACGGCTGATGGCCTGGACCCAGCCGCCGCCCTCGGGACGGTAGTTGCGCAGCCACCAGAACCAGCCCATGTGCAGGGCCAGGGCGATCGCGGCCTCCTCGTCGACGAGGCGGGGCGCGCTCGTGACCCGGGTCAGGGCCGCCCTGATGTTGTCCAGCTCGGTCTCCAGGCGCTGGATCCACGGCAGTTGCTCCGCCGAGCGGAGCTTGGGGTCGGCCTCCTCGACCAGGGCGAGCATGTACGCGAGGTGGCGGCGCTCGGCGGTCAGCCGCAGCTCGGGGGTGTCGGCGGCGCGCTCGATGGCGTACTCGTGGATGGTCTCCAGCATGCGGTAGCGCATCCCGGGCAGCCCGCGGCCGCTCGGGGTGGCGATCAGCAGGGACTTGTCCACGAGGGAGCCGACGGCGTCGGCGCCGCCGGGCGGCGAGCAGACGGCCTCGGCGGCCTCCAGGGTCCAGCCGCCCGCGAAGACCGACAGCTCGCACAGGGCGGTGCGCTCGCTGTCGTCGAGCAGGTCCCAGGACCAGTCGACGACGGCGCGCAGCGTCTGCTGGCGGGGCAGGACGGTGCGGCTGCCGCCGGTCAGCAGGCGGAACCGGTCGTCGAGGCGGTCGGCGATCTGGCGCGGGGTGAGGAGCCGCAGCCGGGCCGCGGCCAGCTCGATGGCGAGCGGCAGGCCGTCCAGGCGGCGGCAGATCTCGGCGACGGCGTCGGCGTCCTGCGCGGGGTCGAAACCGGGGCGGACCGCGGCGGCCCGCTCGGCGAACAGGCGGTGGGCGGGGTCCGGGGGCAGCGGCTCGACGGGGCGCACGGACTCCCCCGGCACGCCCAGGGGTTCACGGCTGGTGGCGAGGATCGTCAGCCCCGGGCAGTGCGTCAGCAGGGTCTCGGCGAGCTCCGCCGCCGCGTCGATCACATGCTCGCAGTTGTCGAGGATCAGGAGCAGGGAGCGGTGGGCGCAGTGCTCCAGGAGGAGCCTGGTCGGGTCGTCGTGCAGGCCCGAGAGCTCGGTCGTCATCAGCACCGTCTCCCGCAGGCCCAGCGCGCTGACGACCGCGCCCGGAACCGCCTTCGGGTCGTCCAGCGGCGCCAGCTCGACCAGCCAGGCCCGGTCCTCGGGGGCGGCGGCCTCCTCGGCCAGGCGGGTCTTGCCGGAGCCGCCCGGGCCCGTGAGCGTGACCAGGCGTGCCCCTCGCAATTCGGAACGGATGGCGTCGAGTTCGGGTTCCCGGCCGACGAAGGAATTCAGCCGGGGACGGAGGTTGCCGGTGCGGGCCGGGGGGTGTGAGGCGGAATCCGGGGCGGGCGGGGCCGGTGGTTCGGGTGCGGCGGAGGGGGCCGGCTCCGTCAGCAACTCGGCGTGCAGGGAGGCCAGCTCGGGCCCCGGGTCGGCGCCCAGTCCGTCCGCCAGGGTGCGGCGGGCCGTCTCGTACGCCGCGAGCGCGTCCGCCCGCCGGCCCGTCGCCCGCAGCGCCCGGATCAGCAGCGCGTGCAGCGGCTCGTCGTAGGGGTGTGCCGTGGTGAGCTCGCGCAACTCCGGTACGAGGTCGGGGGCGCGGCCCAGCTCCAGGTCGGCCCGGGCCCGCGCGCGGGTGGTCTCCAGGCGCTGGGCCTCGGGGCGGGTGGCCGCGGTGTGGCCGGGCAGGTCGGCGAGGGCCGGGCCGTGCCACAGGGCGAGGGCCTCGCGCAGGGTGCGGGCGGCGGTTTCCGGGTCGTGGGCGGCGAGGGCCGCGGAGCCCTCGCGGGCCAGGCGTTCGAAAGCGTAGAGGTCGATGTCGTCGCGGGTCGCGGTGAGGCGGTAGCCGCCCGGTTCGGAGGTGACGGCGTCCTTGCCGAGGGCGCGGCGCAGGCGGCCCACCAGGGCCTGGAGGGCGGCCGGGGCGTCGGCGGGCGGGGCGTCCTCCCACACGTCGTCGATGAGGGCGGGCACGGGGGCCGGGCGGGGGGTGTGCAGGGCCAGGGAGGTGAGCAGGGCGCGGAGGCGCGGGCCGCCCACGGGGACGGGGGTGCCCTTGTCGTCGTAGGCCTTTGTGGTGCCCAGGATTGTGTACCGCACCGGGACATTGTCGCCGGGGTGGGGGGATGAGTGCTCAGGGTTTGTCGTGCTCGGCGTGGTCGGGGCCTGCCGGGCGGGGGCGTGGGTCGGGCGGGGCTGGGGCTCGGGTCCGACGGGCGCTTGCCCCGCGCTGGGGGCCGCCTTGCCCACCCTGCCGCCCTTGGCGGCAGATTGCCCAAGGCGGGGGCCGGGTGGCGGGTGACTAGCGCGGGCCCGCGCCCAGAGCTCGTTCCGGGACCACGCTGCCTGTCGGGACCGCACGCGCGCGTGCCGGGGTGCCTGTCCAGCAGGTGCCCCGGCGGGACATGAGGCGGCGGAGCCACAGTTCCAGGCCCACCAGGTCGGCGAGGCCGTCCAGGGGCAGGGGTTCGCCGTCGGCCGCCGCGCGCAGCGCCCTGCGGACCGTGCGTGCCTCGATCAGGCCGGTCTGGGCCAGGAGAGGCGTGTCGAAGAGGGCGATGAGGTGGTCGGCGGAGACGCGCAGGCCGGTGCGGGCGGCGGCCGCCGCCGTCGCGTGCGAGGGGGCTCCCCAGCCGTGCGGCAGCTCGCTGACGCCCGCGCCTTCGAGCACCGTGCGCAGGATCACCGCGCGGGCGCCGGGCTGGACGCGCAGCGCCTCGGGGAGGGCCTGGCAGGCGCGGACCACCTCGTTGTCGAGGAAGGGCGCGTGCAGGCGCTGGGAGCGGACCTCGGCGGCCTGCTCCAGGATGCGCAGGTCCGCCGCGTGCCGGGCGAGGGCGGCGCGGGCCCGGAACGCGCCGGGGCGCTGCCCCGGGCTCATCCCGGGTCGGACCCTGCCCTCTTGCAGGCGAACCGATACTTCAGCCAGTGCCTCGCCGGTCAGCCAGCGGGCGGCGGGCCCCGGTCTGGCCCACGCGAGCGCGGCGAGCGACGCGCCGACGGCGCCGCCCGGTTCGTCGAAGCTGCGCTGAAGGAGACGGTCGGACAGGTGGTCGAGGCCCGTCTTGTAGGGCGTACGGGCGAGTTTCCTGGCCGCTCCGTAGACGCGCGCCGGAACGCGCAGCGAGCCGCCCTCCGCCTTGGTGAGCGCGGCCACGGGACGCACCATGTGGCGGCGCCTGCGGTCCATCAGAAGGTCGGCGAGCCGGGCCGGGTGGGCGTCCAGGACCTGGCGTGCGCCGTAGCCGGTGAAGTGGTCGGCGCTGCCGGAGGCGAGGCGCGCGCGGTGGCGGGAGGCGGAGACGAGGGTGGCGCTGGGCTCGTCGGTGAGCGGGCCCTCCAGGTCCGCGTAGGGCAGCGTCTCCTCGCCGCCGGTCACCACCACGTGGTGCAGGCGCGGGTTGGAGGCGATCGCCCCCGCGCGCTCGAGCTCCGCCTCGCGGTGGATCGTCGTGGTCGACAGGTCGTTGAAGGTGACCGCGAGGAGGCGCTCGCCCGCGCCCGTGCCGTGGCCGAGGACGGTGCCGGGCATCCCGGGCAGGCCCGCGGCGAGCAGCGCGAGGGTGCCGGACGCCGGGCCGCCGGACAGGTCGGCGCCGATGCCGGGCACCGGCATGCCGCGGGCGGCGCGACGCTCGGCGGGCCCCATGCCGGGCACGGGGCCGGGGTCAAGGTCGGTGCCGGGGATGTGCCGGGGCGCGGCCAGGCGGGCCCGTACGGCGTCCACCAGGGCCTCCCTGACGGCGTCCACGGCGCGGTCGGGGTCGGCGGGTGCCGCGGCCACCGCGAGGGACGCCACGGGCTCGTACCCGGCGATCTCGCGTGCGCCCGCGCGCAGGATCAGCGCGTGCCCCGGCGGGATGCGGCGCACGCCCTGGTACGGCGTCGAGTCGTGCAGCGCCTCCGGGACGTCGGGGGCCGCGAGCAGCGCGGCCAGGTGCCCCACGTCCAGGTGGGCCTCGATGAGGTCGGCGAGCGGAAGCGCGGCGGTGGCGTACGCGGTGCCGCCCGCCCAGGGGGTGTAGAAGACCGGGCGGGCGCCCGCGAGGTCGCCGGCGACCATGACGCGGCGGCCCACCTGGACGACCGCGGTGTAACTGCCGGGCCAGGCCGTCAGATGACGCAGGGCGCCGCCCCGCGCGGCGTAGAGGCCCACCTTCAGTTGCTGGTCGGTGGCGCCGCACACGCCGAGCACCGCGATCCGCGTGCGGTCGTCGGCCTGCACGATGCGCACCTCGTCGGCGCGCCAGTCACCGACCGCCCACAGCGGATCCGGGTCGCCCCACAGGAGTTGGGAGCCCACCGGGTGGACCGTTTCGCCGTTCTCGCCCGTGGCCCCCGCGGAGTCGAAGGCAACGGCTCCAGGGGCGGTGCTGCTCCACCCCACCAACCACCGCATCGCCGCCTCCACAAGCTGTGGACAACCAGGAGGTCCCCATGCTGCCACGAAGGAGGCGCCCAGGAGGGGCCAAGTGAAGGGGCGAGTGCAGAGCGGGAGATGGCGTACGCTCCCCCCAATGCGCCCTGTTTGAGCCGTGGTTGAACCGTGGTACTACCCGGTCCGCGCAGGACGGCAGGGGCGACTTTCGGCCAAATCGGCCCGGGATGGCCGGAGGTGGACACCCCGCTTCGGCCACAGCGCGCAACGCACAGTGCAACGCACAGTCCGGGAGGCGCACACCGCCTCCCGGACCGGTCCGCCGCCCGCGGGGATGAAGGCGGCGGTGTCCCCCAGCCCACTGGATCCAGTACAGCGGGCCGACCCACGCAGGTTCCATGGAAGCCCCGCGCGGGTGTCCGAGTAAGAGCGCACGCACAGGCGCACGGCACCACGCACGGAGCACACGGTCACACGGCGTGGCCTGCGCCGCACTTCAGTACGGACAACAATCCCGCCATCCGGAACAGCGGCCCTTAACGCTTGGGATTCGGCGAACTACGCTGGGTGTACGAATGCCGCGCGGTTATGCCACACCGAAGTGGTCAGTATCAGTCTGGGTGACGCCTGACGCGGCAGCCGTCTGTGTCGAGGGGTGGCGCATGTCCAGGGAGCAACGCGGGCCGAACGAGAAATTAGGCGCCGTTCTCGCCCTCGCGGGGATCAGCAACGCCGGACTCGCGCGGCGCGTGAACGACCTCGGGAGCCAGCGCGGTCTGACACTTCGCTACGACAAGACGTCGGTGGCGCGCTGGGTGTCGAAGGGCATGGTGCCGCAGGGCGCCGCCCCGCACCTGATCGCCGCCGCCATCGGGCAGAAGCTGGGCCGTCCCGTGCCCCTGCACGAGATCGGCCTCGCCGACGCCGACCCCGCGCCCGAGGTGGGCCTGGCCTTCCCGCGCGACGTGCGCGCGGCGGTGCGCTCCGCGACCGAGCTGTACCGCCTCGACCTCGCCGGGCGGCGGGCCGGCAGCGGCGGGATCTGGCAGTCGCTGGCCGGATCGTTCGCGGTGAGCGCTTACGCGACGCCCGCTTCCCGGTGGCTGATAACACCGGCCGACTCTTCGGTCGCGCGCGACCCGCATGTGGCCGCGGGGACGGAGAGCGCCGACGAGGGCTCGAAGGTCCAGAAGGTCGGCCACAGCGACGTACAGAAACTGCGCGAGGCCGCGGAGGACGCGCGGCGCTGGGACTCCAAGTACGGCGGCGGCGACTGGCGTTCGTCGATGGTGCCCGAGTGCCTGCGGGTCGAGGCGGCGCCGCTGCTGCTCGGCTCGTACTCGGACGAGGTGGGGCGCTCGCTGTTCGGGGCCGCGGCCGAGCTGACCCGGCTCGCGGGCTGGATGGCGTTCGACACCGGGCAGCAGGAGGCGGCCCAGCGGTACTACATCCAGGCGCTGCGGCTCGCGCGGGCCGCCGCCGACGTGCCGCTCGGCGGCTATGTGCTCGCCTCCATGTCGCTCCAGGCCACCTACCGGGGGTTCGGGGACGAGGGCGTGGACCTGGCGCAGGCCGCCCTGGAGCGCAACCGCGGTCTTTCCACCGCGCGGACCATGAGCTTCTTCCGCCTCGTCGAGGCACGCGCGCACGCGCGCGCCGGGGACGCGCAGGCGGCGGGCGCCGCGCTGCGGGCCGCCGAGGGCTGGCTGGAGCGGGCCCGGGAGGGCGACAGCGACCCCTCGTGGCTGGGCTTCTACTCGTACGACCGCTTCGCCGCGGACGCCGCCGAGTGCTACCGGGACCTGAAGGCACCCCGGCAGGTACGCAGATTCACGGAGCAGGCGCTCTCGCGTCCGACGGAGGAGTTCGTACGCTCGCACGGGCTGCGGCTCGTGGTGTCGGCCGTCGCGGAGCTGGAGTCCGGGAACCTGGACGCGGCCTGCGAGCAGGGCACCCGCGCGCTCGAGGTGGCCGGACGGATCTCCTCGGCGCGGACCACCGAGTACGTGCGGGACCTGCTGCACCGCCTGGAGCCCTACGGCGACGAGCCCAGGGTCGCCGAACTGCGGGAGCGGGCACGGCCTTTGCTGGTCGCGCCCGCGTAGGGCCGGCCGGAGCCGAGAGCGGGCGGCCGGCCGCGTTGTCAGTGGCGTCGGGCAAGATGCTCGGAGTGGAGGTGAGGCCTGGTGGGGACGGTCGCGTATGACGGGGACGTGGTGGTGGTCGGCGGCGGGATCGTCGGGCTCTCCACCGCTTATGCCGTGTCCCGGAGCGCGCCGGGCACCCGGGTCGTCGTGCTGGAGAAGGAGCCGGGCCCGGCCCGCCACCAGACGGGGCGCAACAGCGGGGTGATCCACAGCGGGATCTACTACCGCCCCGGCTCGCTCAAGGCGAGGTTCGCGGTGCGCGGCTCCGCCGAGATGGTCAAGTTCTGCGCGGAGTACGGCATCGCGCACGAGGTCACCGGAAAGCTGATCGTCGCCACCGGCCGCGCCGAGCTCCCCCGACTGCACGCCCTGGTCCAGCGCGGCAGGGAGCACGGCATCCCGGTCCGCGAGCTGGGCCCCGCCCAGATACAGGAGTACGAGCCCGAGGTGCGCGGCCTCGCCGCCATCCACGTCGGCACCACCGGCATCGCCGACTACGCGGCGGTCGCCGAGCGGCTCGCCGAGGCCTCCGGCGCCGACATCCGCTTCGGCGCCGAGGTCGAGCGGATCGACCGGCGCCCCGACCGCGGCGTCGCGGTGCGCACCCGCGCCGGGGACATCGTCCGCGGCCGCGTCCTGGTGAACTGCGCGGGGCTCCGGTGCGACCAGGTGGCCCGGCTCGCCGGGGACGACCCGAGGATGCGCATCGTGCCGTTCCGGGGCGAGTACTTCGAGCTGGCCAGGCCCGAGCTGGTGCACGGCCTCGTCTACCCCGTGCCGGACCCGGCGTTCCCGTTCCTCGGCGTCCACCTGACCCGCGGTATCGACGGCGCAGTCCACGTCGGGCCGAACGCGGTGCCCGCGCTGGCCCGGGAGGGCTACGACTGGGGCACGGTCCGGCCCCGGGAGCTCGCGGGGACGCTGGCCTGGCCCGGGTCCTGGCACATCGCACGCCGGCACTGGCGGTACGGGGCGGGTGAGTTGCGGCGCTCCGCGTCCCGGTCCGCGTTCGCCGCCGCCGTGCGTCGGCTCGTCCCGGCGGTCCGGGCCGACGATCTGCGGCCCGCCCCGGCCGGGGTGCGCGCCCAGGCGGTCCTGCGCGACGGCACCCTCGTCGACGACTTCCTGATCCGCGAGGGCCCCCGCACGGTCCATGTGCTGAACGCTCCGTCGCCGGCCGCCACCGCCTCGCTCCCCATCGGCAGAGAGGTGGCCCGGCGGGCGCTGGCCGCGCTCGCCGCCCGGTGACCGGCCGGTCAGGGGGCCGTCCGCGCGAGCCGCGGCGATCCGCGCCGCGAGCGCCGGACGCGTAAAATCTCCCCACTGTGTCTGAGTCTGTTGAGCACCCCACGTCCGAGCCGCCGCCCGAGTCGACCGAGCCGCCGGCCCCGTCCGCGCGGCCGAACGAGCCGCGGTTCCCCGACGGCCCCAAGCCCGATCCCGCCGACTCGCACCACGAGCGGCGCATCCGCAGCTTCCAGCCGCGCCGCGGCCGGGTCACCACCGCGCAGGGCGACGCGCTGCAGCGGCTGTGGCCCCAGTGGGGTCTGGACGTCGACGGACAGCGGGTGCTCGACCTCCCCGCGCTCTTCGCACCGGAGACCGGTCCCGGAGTCGACAGGATCGTCCTGGAGATCGGCTTCGGCATGGGCGAGGCCACGGCGCAGATGGCGGCGGAGGACCCGTCCACCGGCATCCTCGCCGTCGACGTCCACACCCCGGGCCAGGGCAATCTGCTCAACCTGGCCGACAAGAACGGCCTGACGAACGTCCGGGTGGCGAACGGCGACGCGATCATCCTGCTGCGCTCGATGCTCCCCACCGCGAGCCTGGACGGGGTGCGCGTCTACTTCCCCGACCCCTGGCCGAAGAAGCGCCACGTCAAACGACGCCTGATCCAGCCGGAGTTCCTCTCCCTCGTCGCGGGCCCGATGAAGCCCGGCGCGCTGCTGCACTGCGCGACGGACTGGGAGGACTACGCCGAGCAGATGCTCGAGGTGCTGAGCGCCCACCCCGACTTCGAGAACACGGTGCCGGACGGCGGCTTCGCCCCGCGCCCGGACTTCCGCCCGCTGACCAGGTTCGAGGGCAAGGGCCTGGACAAGAGTCATGTGGTGCACGACCTGCTGTTCCGGCGGAAGTAGGCGGAGGCGGCACCCTGTCCGGGGACCCCGTCGCGCGGACCGTCATCCCTCGTTAGGGTCAACGTGTGGATCCGTATCCCGCCTACCCGCACCACCAGGACCACGCCCTCGGCACGGCCCAGGGCGGCACGGTCCGGCACCCGCGCTGGTGGGAGCGGAGAGGGGTTCGGGCCACGGCGCTCGCGACGCTGCTCGCGGTGTCCGGAGTGGTCATCGCGGCGCTCGTCCGGGAGCAGACCGGCACCCAGGGGTTCCTGGTCGGGCTCGGCCTCGCCGTCGTCCCCGTCCCGCTCCTGACCGCGGCGTTCCGCTGGCTGGACCGGGTACGGCCGGGCCCCTGGCGGAACATGGTCTTCGCGTTCGCCTGGGGGGCCTGCGCCGCGGCCCTGATAGCCATCGTCGCCAACAGCTTCGCGACGCGCTGGATAGAGACCGCCACCGCCGATCCGACCGGCGCCGACACCCTCGGCGCCACCGTGATCGCCCCGATCGTCGAGGAGTCCGCGAAGGCCGCCGCCGTGCTGCTGGTCTTCCTCTTCCGCAGACGGGACTTCGACTCCGTCGTCGACGGCATCGTGATCGCCGGGATCACCGCCACCGGCTTCGCGTTCACCGAGAACATCCTGTACCTGGGGAACGCCTTCGGGACCGACCAGCTGGCGGGCACCGGCCCGGGCCTCAGCTCGGTCACCGCCGCCACCTTCTTCGTCCGCGTCGTGATGTCCCCGTTCGCGCACCCGCTGTTCACGGTGCTCACCGGCATCGGCTTCGGCGTCGCGGCGGTCACCGCGCGCGACCGGGGCCGGATCCGCCGCTTCCTGCTGCCGCTGGCGGGCCTGCTCTGCGCGATGGGCATGCACGCCTTCTGGAACGGCTCGTCGTCCCTCGGCGAGTACGGCTTCTTCGCCGTCTACGCGGCCTTCATGGTCCCGGTGTTCGGCCTGATCACCTGGCTCGCGGTGTACGTGCGCCAGCGCGAGCTGCGCACCGTGCGCGAGGAGCTGCCCGCGTACGTCGCGGCGGGCTGGCTCACCCTCCCCGAACCGTTCGCGCTCGGCTCGCTGAAGGCGCGGCGCCTGGCACGGGAGTACGCCGCGCACTACGGCGGCAGGCAGGCGGCGGAGTCGGTCGCCGCGTACGAGGAGTACGCGACGTCGCTGGCCCTGCTGCGGCGCCGGGGGCGCAGGGGCCGGGCCGGCGCCGACTTCGTCGCACGGGAGCGGGAGCTGCTCGAGGCGCTGTGGGAGCGGCGCGCCACCGCCCGGCCCGCCCTCGCGTACGGCTCGCGGGCGGCGGCCCCGGTCCCGGTCTGGCGGCCGTCGGTGTACGCGGTGCCGCCGATGCCGGGCGGCCCCGCGTACAACCCGTACCGCTCCTAGGTTCCGGGCCTCAGGCGGACGCCTCGGTCAGCCGGGTCAGCTCGGCCTCGGTCAGTTCCAGCTCGGCGACGGCCATCAGCGCCGGCAGCTGTGCGGCGGTGCGCGCGGAGGCGATCGGCGCGGTGACGGTGGGCCGGGCGGCGAGCCAGGCCAGCGCGACGGTGGCGACCTCGGCGTCGTGCGCCTGCGCGACCTCGTCGAGCGCCGCGAGGACCTTCCGGCCGCGCTCGGTCTCCAGGTGACCGCCGGCCTTGTCGGCGCGGATGCTGTCGACGCTGACGCCGGGGCGGTACTTGCCGGTCAGGAAGCCGGAGGCCAGCGCCCAGTACGGGGCCGCGCCCAGGCCCGCGCGCGAGGCGATGTCCTGCCGGGCGCCCTCGTAGGTGTCGCGCGAGACGAGGTTGTAGTGCGGCTGGATGGCCACGTAGCGGGCCAGCCCCTCGCGGTCGGAGAAGTCCAGGGACTCCTGGAGGCGCTCCGGCGAGATGTTGGAGACGGCGATGTGGCGGACCTTGCCGGCCCGCACCAGCTCGTCGAGCGCGCCGATGATCTCCTCGACCGGGATCGTCTCGTCGTCGTCGAAGTGCGTGTAGTAGAGGTCGATGTAGTCGGTGTCGAGGCGGCGCAGCGAGGCGTCGGCGGCGGCCTTGATGTTGTCGCCGCGCAGGCCCTGGAACTCGGGGTGGCGGCCGACCTTGGTGGCGATGACGACGTCGTCGCGGCGGCCGCGGGCCTTGGCCCACCTGCCGATGAGGGTCTCGGACTCGCCGCCCTTGTTGCCCGGCGCCCAGGCCGAGTAGGAGTCGGCGGTGTCGATGAAGTTGCCGCCGCCCGCGACATAGGCGTCGAGCACCTCGAAGCTCGCGGCCTCGTCGGCGGAGAAGCCGAAGACATTGCCGCCGAGGCAGAGCGGGAAGACATCGAGGCCGGAGGAGCCGAGGGGGCGCAGTACGGAAGAAGTCATGCTCCAGTTCAACACCCCTCCGGAGCACGGCATTCCACGTATCCGGCGGTACGCGCCCCAAGGGCAGGCAAAACCGGCGGCCCTGGCGTCGGGGGGTTGCCGCCAGGACCGCCGGAGTTCAGGATGCGAACGGACCGGCCGGCCGGCTTCTCAGGGGGTCAGGCCCCGCTCGCGCAGCCATGCGGCCGGGTCGATGCCGGTGGCGTCCCCGCCCGGGTGGACCTCCAGGTGGAGGTGGGGTCCGGTGACATTGCCGGTGGCGCCCACGCGGCCGATGACATCGCCGGTGGTGACCTTCTGGCCCGCGCTGACGTTGAGCGACGACTGGTGGCAGAACCACAGCTCGGTGCCGTCGTCGAGGGTGATGATCGTGCGGTAGCCGTACGCGCCCGCCCAGCCGGCCTCCGTGACGGTGCCGGAGTGGACCGCGTAGATCGGGGTACCCGTGGAAGCGGCGAAGTCCAGGCCCGTGTGATAGCCGGAGGACCACATGGCGCCGGGCTGCCCGAAGGTGCCGGTGATCGTGTAGGAGGCGACGGGGAGCTTGTAGCTCTTGGCCAGCTTGGCGAGGCGCTCGGCCTCGGCCTTCTTCTTGGCCTCCTCCTCCGCCTTCTTCTTCTCGGCGGCGGCCTTCTTGTCTGCCGCCTCCTTCTTGGCGACGGCCTCGTCGGCGGCCTTCTTGGCGGCGGCCTCCTCGGCCTCCTTCTTCGCGGCGGCGTCGGCGGCGTCCTGCTGGGTCTCGGCCTGGGCCAGGATCCGGGTGCGCAGCGCCTCGCCCGCGTCCGACGTGCCGCTGCCGACCGTGGTGAGCGGGGCGGCGACCGTGGAGTCGGAGCTGTCGGAGCCGTCGGATATGAGCGCGCCGACGCCGGGCAGCGACTTGGCCGCGGGCAGCGAGTCCTTCACCGCCGACAGGTCGGGCATGGAGATGTGGACGGCGGGCTTGCCGCCCTGCGCGGTGGCGATGCCGCCCGCGCCGACGGCGGCGATCACGCCGACGCCCAGAACGGTGGAGCTGCGCGCGAGTCCTCCGCGCTGCCGGGCCACGCGGTGCCGGCCGCGGACGGGGCGGACGGACTCCTCGGTGGGGTTCCACTCCTCCCAGCTCTCCGGCTGGGGGCCGAACGCTTCGTTCGACGGGTCCTTCAGTGAGGAGAACTCGGGGGCAGGCCGGTTCGACGCCACGGGGGCGCTCTCCTTTCCTTCCTTCTCGCCTACCGGGTTAGCTGACGGGTTCGGAGCAGGAAGGTCTCCTACGAGCACCCAAAGATGCCCGATTCACCCCAAGTTGGTGGTTCCCCGGCTCCCTTGCGGGATTAAGCGCGTGCGCGCGGAGCCGTCGCTGGTGACGGCTGGGACGACCGCGCTGCGTTATCGAACGTTAATAGACAGCCGACAGTAATTCCAAGCTGTTCCTACTGATCGTTCACGTCTTTGGCCAGGATTTAACGGGTCAAGGCCGGTCGGAACGGGTCGACTTGACCGATGCTGTGAACCGGCCACTTCTCTGACGGTTCGTCAATTGTTATCCGGAACATCTGCGGAGAGTCACGGCCGCCGCACCGCGAGGAGCGCCATGTCGTCCGTCGCGCCGCCACCGGTGTGCGCGCGCACCTCCCCGGCGAGGGCCAGCAGCAGCTCCTCGGGCCCGGGGAAGATCCGCCCGGCCAGCCGGGCCGCCGGATCGTAGAAGACGCCCGCGGCGTCGCGCGCCTCGGAGAGCCCGTCGGTGTAGAGCAGCAGCGTGGTCCCGGCGGGGAACTCGGCCTCGACGACCCGGTCAGGCCAGCTCCCGAGCTCCCCCATGCCGAGCGGCAGCGCCCCCACCCCGTCGACGACGGGGATCATCCGGACGGTGCCGTCGTCCAGCAGCAGGATCGGCTCGGGATGGCCGCGGTTGACGATGCGGACGCGGTGCTCGCCGTGCGGGATCTCGGCGAGCACGGCGGTGGTGAAGCCCTCGAAGTCGTCGATGCCGTCCCGCCGGGTGCCCTCGCGGGCCAGCGCCCGCTCCAGGCGCAGGGCGACCGCCTCCAGGCTGCCCTCCTGCTCGGCGGCCTCCCGGAACGCCCCGATGACGACGGCGACGGCGGAGACCGCGCCCATGCCCTTGCCGCGCACGTCACCGACGATGATGCGGACCCCGTGCGGGGTGTCCTGGACGGCGTACAGGTCACCGCCGATGAAGGCGCCGGCCTGCGCGGCCTCGTAGCGCGCGGCGATGGCGAGACCGGCGATCCGGTCGGCCGGTTCGGGCAGTACGGCGAACTGGGCGGCCTGCGCGATCCGCCGGGCGGAGTCCAGCTGCTCGTTGCTGCGCCGCACGATCTGGTTGATGAAGCAGGCGAGCACGCAGACGGTGGCCACGGTGGTCATCTCGGTGACGATGTCGGTGCCGACCCGGTGCGTGTATCTGAAGTGGACGACGAGGATGGCGAGGACCGATCCGAGCCCGGCCAGGATCGTGCTGCGCAGCGGGAAGAACGGGGCGGCTACCAACGGTGCGGCGCTGAACAGCGGGGCGCCGGAGAAGCCGGAGGGGGTGACGTACTCGTACAGGGCGCCGCCGAGGATCAGCAGGACCGGCAGCGCCCGCAGGAACCACCGGGTGCCGGCGGCGTCCGCCACCGATCTGTGCCGCCCTCCGCGCTTCCCCACCGTTGGTCTCCTGCCACGTCCGCGCCCGGTTTCCGGCGTCTCGTCAAGGGTTCCCGGGGAGGGCGGCCGCGGCGACCTGGTGTGGGCCGTACGGGGGACGCCCGCGCAAAAGCCGAGGCCGGAATCTCTGGGAGATTCCGGCCTCGGCTGTCAGTAGCGGGGACAGGATTTGAACCTGCGACCTCTGGGTTATGAGCCCAGCGAGCTACCGAGCTGCTCCACCCCGCGTCGGTGAACCTGACTCTACGCCATCGGGGGGAGAGAACGCGAATCCGTCAGGCGGCGGTGGCGTGGGTCAGGGTTTCCCAGGCCACGAAGAGGTCGTCGGTTCCCTCCGGCCGCTCCTTGCGGGTCAGCTTCTCGGTCTGCGGAAGTTCCATCTTCAGGCGGCCGCGCAGATGGCTGAGGCCGACCTCGGTGTCGGGCCCCATGTCGCGCTGCACCTTGCCGCCGCACAGCCAGGACGGGGCGGCGGCGCCGAGCTGGTACTTGGAGTGGAACTCCAGCGCGGCCCTGAGCCGGTCCTTCACCTCGCCGTACAGATCGACGCCCTGGTGCCAGGCGGTCTCGGCGATGTGCGAGGTGGCGGCCAGCGAGTAGCTGGCGTGCTTGAAGTTGCGGCAGGTCTCCTGGGCGAGGCCGTCCTTGAACGTGGTCTGCCCGAACCAGTACGTCTGGAGCTTCGCCGGGGTGTCGATGCCGCTGCCCTCGGGCTTGACCGGCAGCGGGCCGTCGGAGGAGAGGTAGAAGTAGGCGGGCACCCGCGCGCGGAAGTGGTGCACGGCCTTGTCGAAGGCGCTGTGGTCGTTGAGGTAGACCGCCATGTTCATGGTGGCGTCGGCCATGACCAGGTCCCAGTTGCCGTTGAAGTCGGCGGATCCGGGCTGCACCACGGGCAGGTACACCTCGCGCAGCATCCGCTGGAACTTCAGCTCCTGCCCGTCCGGCCAGCCGTCGTACGTGTACTGCATCAGCTCGGCGGCCTTCGCCCAGGAGCTGCCGGACCAGGCGGTCTGCAGCCCGGCGTTGCCCTCGGTGTGCCGCTTCACCTTGTCCGACCAGGCGTCCATGATCTCCACGGCCTTGTCGGCGTGGGCCTTGTCCTTGGTCATGTTCCACAGCAGGGCCTGGGTATACGCGGCGATGGCGTCCTCGCGCTCCTCGACGCAGCCCTGCCCCGGCCGGGTGTCGGGCGGGCACTCCACGGTCTCGTACGCCTTGGGCTTGTAGTCGAGCGCGGCGTACTTGCTGCGGCTCATCTCCCGGTACGCCGACAGCCAGGGCTCTTCCTTCCGGGCCACGTGGTCGCGGGCGGCCGCCAGCTGGTCCCTGCCGACGAGCACGCCGGGGTGGGTGAACGCCCCACCTGCGGCCCGGGGCGCGGCCACGGCCTGCGCGCCGCCGTCCTCCGGGGCCGACCCGCAGCCCGTCGCCGCGATCGTGACGAGGGGAAGCAGACTCCCCAGAAGAACCCGCCGCCCCCACCTCGGGGATCTCGCCGCTGCCATGCCCTACCTCCACCCACCGGTCCGGTCACTGGCAGCCTGACCCCTGCACACGAACCCCGCAGTATCTGTTGAGCCGATGGAGATCACCGGTAGGGGCGCGGGGAACTGCGCGCCCAGCCCCCACCGGCCCGCACCCGCCCTACAACCCCCACACCCCCTTCCCCACGGCGACAACCCCGCCCACCAACGCCAACCCCAACACCAGCCCCCGCATCCCCCGCTCCGGCACCCGCCCCGCCAACCCCCGCCCCACCAGAGCCCCCACGAACAACGCCCCACCGGCCACCCCCCACGCCCGCGCCCCCAACCCCGGCAGACCCCCCGAGGCGACCGACACGACGTTCACCACTACCCCGTAGAACTGCGCGTTCGGCACGAACTCCCGCATGGGCCAGCCCGCGTTCACGGCGTACAGGGAGAACGGCGGCCCGCCCACCCCGGCCGCCGCGTTCATGAACCCACCCGCGCCCCCGGCGACCACGGCGCCCCCGGTCCCGCCGAGCCCCGGCATCCGCGCACCCCGCGCGACCAGCCCCACCGCCCCGCACACCAGCGACCCGAACACCACCATCAGCACCGGTTCGGACAGCCGCGCCGCCGTCCACGTACCGACCGGCACCGTGCACACGGCCGCCGCCACGAACGGCACCATGTCCCGCGGCCGCACCCGCCGCCACCCGCCCACGAGCCCGGCACAACTCACCACTCCCCCGGCGCAGATGGCGAGCAGCACCCCGTCGGCGGGCCCGAGCAGCAGTGCGAGGGCGGGCGCGGCGACCAGTGCGAACCCCATCCCCGTCAGCCACTGCACACACCCCGCGACGGCCACGACCAGAGCCAGCCCCACCTCACCCGCCATGCCGCGGAGCGTACGTGCCCCCTACACCCGTACGGCACCCCGCCGACGGAACCGAACAGGCCGCTCGCTGCTTAGACCTGACGAGTGGGCACCCTCCGGCCCCCGTATCTGCCCGGACCGGCGCACCGTTGTAGGGACATGACCTCAACTCGACGCGCCATGACCGCTGTCCTGCTCGCCGTCGGTGCCACCGCGATCGCGGTGCCCACCGCCGGCGCCGCTCCCCTTCCGCTTCCGCTGGCCGGTGACGGCGAAGCCATCTCCCCGACCCAGACGCTCGACTCGGTGTCGACGATGGCGATCCCGGAGGAGCGGCGCGCGGGAGTGCCAAGCACCACGGCCCAGCTCGGCGGGCTCAACCGGCTGAACGAACTGCACCAGCTCACCGACCTCGTGGCGCCGGTGACGAACGCGCTGCCCTCGGTCCAGTAGGACCCAGTAGGGCACCGCGACACGACGACGGCGGCGGATCGAGAGGATCCGCCGCCGTCGTCGTGCCCGGGGCCGCGAGAGGGGCAGCCGCACACGGCGACTGCCCCCTCAGGTCCTTCAGTGGTTCGCGGCACCGTTGCCGGACAGAACCGGGATGTCGTCCAGGACGTGCGACAGCGGCTCGTCGCCCTTGGCCTGGGTGGAGTTCTCGGTGCACTGCTGGTTCTGCGGGGCCGACAGGACCGGGATGTCCTGGAGCGACACCGGCACCACGCCGACGAGCGAGCCGACGTTGGCCTTCGCGGGCAGACCGATGCAGGGCTTGTTCAGCGAGCCCTGGACGAGGCCGAGCTGCGGGCTCATGTCGCCGTGGGTCGCGGAGTTCCCGTACGCCTGCTCCGCACCGTTGCCGCTGATGGACGTCGTGCCGCCGTCGTCACCGATGGCCAGCGCCTGCGGGGCGGCCACGGCCGACAGACCGGCGACGGACACGGCGAGCGTTGCGGAGGCCCACAGCTTCTGCTTCATGTGTTTTCCCTTCACTGAACGAACTCCGGTTGCGGAGCCACACTTGACCAACTGATGAGGAATCGGACAGTTTCGGAGCGCGACCCGTTCGGCCCAGCGCCTCCCGCGTCTCACGTCACGCGCAGGCGTACTTGTCGCCGCGCACGATGGGCTGCTCCTGGAGGCGCGGCGGGTCGGGAAGCTTGGTCCCGGAGCCGGGTGCGGTCGCCTGGCGGTCCTCGCGGAGCGTCGTGAAGAGCCGGTCGGCGCGCTCCTGGTCCCAGCGCAGCGTGGAGCCCACGTTCGGGATCAGCTCGTTGAACCCGGCGATGGGCACCGTCCCGAACTCCATGTCCTTGAGCGGGATGCGCCGCAGCTCCCGGGCGAGGGAGACGAGATCGGAGGCGCTGAAGCCCTGGTCGACCGAGGCCGAGCCGAGCAGCGTCCGGGCCAGGCCCGCCGCCTTCGCCGGGTCGGCGAGGGTCTTCTTCAGCCCGGCGCCGCGCAGCGCGTTGACCAGGAACCGCTGCTGCCGCTGTACGCGTCCCAGGTCGGCGCTGCTGTCCAGATGGCGCGAGCGCACGTACTGAAGGGACGGTCCCCCGGCGAGGTGGTGCCGCCCGGGGGCGAGGTTCAGCTTCGTGGCCGAGTCCGAGAGCCGGCGCTCGGTGCACACGGTCACACCGTCGACGGCGTCGACGCCGTCGACGAACCGGCGGAAGTCGATCTGCAGGAAGTGATCGACGCGCAGCCCGGTCATGGATTCGACCGTCGCCACGGCGAGCGGTGCGCCGCCCTCCGCGTACGCGGCGTTGATCTTCGCCGGGTGCGCCTCGCGGGGCGTGCCGTCGGGCTCCTCGTACGCGGGGATCTCCGCGTACGAGTCGCGCGGCAGGCTGATCACGCTGACCCGGTCGTGCTTCTGCGACAGATGGACGAGCATCATCGAGTCACTGCAATTGCAGGCGACGCCGCCGGCGTGAAATTTCTCTTTCTCCGCACGCGTGATGGTGTCGCGGCTGTCCGTTCCCATCAGGAGAATATTGGTGCCGCTGCCACCGGCGGGACGATTCTTCAGGCCGCTGAAGGCATCCACCTGCGTGGGCAGAGCGGCACCCGCGACCTGTCCGGCCGCGACACCGGAAAAGGCCAGAAATCCAAGCGCGAGAGCGCCGATCGCCAGCCTGTTGCGGCCGCCCTGAAGAAACCTTTTCCTCAACGTGACTCTCCACTGCGAAGGGGTCGATGCGTGAGGATCGTAGGCACATCCTCATTTCCCCTCCGGGCAGCCCGCGCACGCCGGGGCGAAAATAACTCTTTCGCCGCACGGGCCGGAAAAGGCGTTGGGCCGCCGAAAAATCGGCGGCCCAACGGAAATGCACGGTGCGTCAGTTGTTGCCGGCGCCGTTGCCGGAAAGAACCGGGATGTCGTCCAGGACGTGCGACAGCGGCTCGTCGCCCTTGGCCTGGGTCGAGTTCTCCGTGCACTGCTGGTTCTGCGGGGCCGACAGGACCGGGATGTCCTGGAGCGACACCGGCACCACGCCGACGAGCGAACCGGCGTTGACCTTGGCCGGCAGACCGACACAGGGCTTGTTGAGCGAGCCCTGGATGAGCGCCATCTGCGGGCTCATGCTGCCGTAGGTGGCGGAGTTGCCGTACGCCTGCTCGGCGCCGTTGCCGCTGAGCGAGGTGGTGCCACCGTCGTTGCCGATCGCCATCGCGGGCGCAGCCACGGCCGCCGAGACACCGACGACGGAGGCGGCGACCGCTGCGGCAGCCATAGCCTTCTTCATCATGGGAGGTTCCCCTTCATTTGCGTTCTGGGAGCACCATGAACAACTCCGTTTCTTCGGATCGGTTGTCCACGTTCACCCGGACGGGGGCTCGGCCCGGAGCAGAATAAATGACTATCGGACCCATCGCGGACCCTGATGCGGCGGGGCGGTCCACGGGCAAACGAGTGAACCTGAAGAACTATTCGCGGCCACCCGGAGTTGATTCCTTCGCAGCAAACCGGTGCCTGTCAGAAAAGGAACACATCAATGCTCAAGAAGGCTATGGCTGCCGCAGCAGTCGCCGTTTCCGTCGTCGGCGTCTCCGCGGCCGCCGCCCCGTCGGCCCTCGCCCTCGGTGACGACGGCGGTACCACCTCGCTCAGCGGCAACGACGCGAAGCAGGCCTTCGGCAACTCCATGACCGAGGGCGACATGAGCCCGCAGCTCGGCCTGGTCCAGGGGTCGCTGAACAAGCCCTGCATCGGCCTGCCGGCGAAGGCCAACGTCGGTTCGCTGGTCGGCGTCGTGCCGGTCGCCGTCCAGGACATCCCGATCCTGTCGGCCCCGCAGAACCAGCAGTGCACGGAGAACTCGACCCAGGCCAAGGGCGACGAGCCGCTGTCGCACATCCTGAGCGACATCCCGGTCCTGTCCGGCAACGGTGTCGCGAACGGCTGATCGGCCGCCGCACGCTGAGCTCGGGCCGCCCGCTTCCTCGGATCGCGGGCGGCCCGGGCTTTTTTTGTGCCCGAATGGCCGCACCCTTTCATCAATTAAGCGGGGACACAGTTTCCTCACCCGCGGTGCCTCGTTTTCCTTCGCGAGGGCCGGGCGAGAAAGTGATCCCCTTTCGAACTGGCTCCTCATTCATATTTCTCGGAAATAAGGAGAGAGACATGTCTCTGAAGAAGAGCGCCACCGTCGTCGCCGGCGTCATCATGGCCTTCGGCATGGCCGCCCCCGCGTTCGCCGACGCCGGCGCCGAGGGTGCGGCCGTGGGCTCCCCGGGCGTCCTGTCCGGCAACGTCGTGCAGGTCCCGGTCCACGTGCCGGTCAACGTCTGCGGCAACAGCGTCAACGTCATCGCGCTGCTGAACCCGGCCTTCGGCAACAGCTGCGCCAACGTCTGAAATACCCCGGCACTCAGCCACCGGCCGACCCTGGACACCCTCGGGATCCAGGGTCGGCCGCGCTTTCGAGCACTTTCCAGCACGACGCCCAGCAGGAAGGGAAACGCATTGAGGCAGGCACTGAAGATCGGTGTCGTGGCCGCCGCGGCGGCGACGGGCATGCTCTCCATGCCCGGCGCCAGCGCCGCGGCCCTGACCGGTGACGAGGGGGACGCCGGCGCGTCCGCCTCCGCGGCCGACACGGGGGCGCACGACGACCACGGGTACGGCGACACGTCCGAGTCGGAGACCACGGCGAACTCCCCGGGTCTGCTGTCGGGGAACTCGGTGCAGGCCCCCGTGGACATCGGCCTGAACCTCTGCGGGAACACCGCCGACGTGGTCGGCGCGCTCAACCCGACGACGGGCAACGCCTGCGCGGGCTCCGGTGACGCGTCGGCCGCCCCCGCGCCCGTCGAGGAGCACCTTCCGCCCGCGCCGCCCGCGACGCCGAGCACGCCCGTCGCCCCCGCGCCGCCCGTGGCGCCGAGCACCCCCGCGCAGCCGCCGGCCGACCGGTCCGTGCCGAACGCTCCGCAGGTCTCCGTGCCGCAGCCGGGGCCGGGGCGGGAGGCGCTGTCGCCGATGGCGGCCGACGTCCGGGTGCCGGAGGCGCGTGACCGGCTCGCCGACACGGGGGCCGACCCCAACCTGCTGGCCGCCGCGGCCGCCAGCGCCGGGCTGCTCGTCGGGGGCGGCATCCTGTACCGCAGGGCGAACACCACGAGGCGCTGAGTGCCGGAAGGGCCGCGTGCCGGGTCGGGAAGAACTGCGCGAGAGCTCTTCCCGACCCTCGGAGGAAGCCGCGGACTCGGGCCGCCTCCCCACGGCGTGACGCCGACGGCTGGGAGGAAGGCGGCGACGCGGCGGTTCTCATGAAGGCGACCAGTGGACCACCGCCGGTTCCCCCCTGCGGAACCGGTTCACCCGTTCGCACGCAACGTCACCCCAACGGGCCACCGGCCCCCGGCCGCCCGCCGTCGGCCACCGCCGCGCCGACCGTCTCCGGGGCGTGCCGCCTGCCCCCGGGGATCTCCGGGCCGCCCCGCCACGGCTGCCGCCCGAGATGCCGCTCGACCCCGTCGACCAGCGCCGGCGCCGTGTAGGACGCCCCGTGGACGAACCGCATCGCGGGACCGAAGTCGGCGGCGGTGACCAGACCCGCGAGGAAGAGCCCGGGGTAGGCGGACGCGAAGCCCCGGCCCACCCGCGGCGGGCCCCCGGGGTCCGGCGCGAGCGAATTCCGCAGCCGGGGCGCGAGCACCGTCATCCGGGCACAGCTCGCCTCGAAGCCCGTGGCCGCGATGACGTGATCGGTCGTGAACTCCTCCACGTCCGCCCCCGTCCCCGCGGTGCGCACCCGCACCCGCCCCGCCGCGGGCCGGGCCTCCACGATCGTCCGCCCGAGCCGGATGTCGATGCCCGCCGCCGCCACCCGGTCCCTGACCCACCACGCGCCCGCGGGGCCCAGCGCCGTCGCGGAGATGCCGGCCCGGGTGCGGTCGGGCAGCCGGCGGAAGGCGCCCGGCCGCTCCGCGTAGAACCAGTTGCGCCAGCCGCAGCCGAGGCCGCTGTGCGGTGCGCGCAGGCTCTTCCACCAGGGGCGCTCCCAGGGCGGCGGGGTGTCGTTCCAGGCAAGTTCGGGGGCGCGGGCGACGAGCCGGACCCGGGTCGACTGCTCGGCGAGCAGCGCCGCGGTCTCCAGGGCCGCCTGGCCGCCGCCGACCACGGTCACGTCGGCCCCGGCGAAGCGGTCCAGGTCGCTGTGGCCGCTGCTGTGCGTGACGTGATCCCCCGTCAGCCCGCGCAGGGCTTCCGGGAGATTCAGGTACGGCAGCACTCCGGTGGCCAGGGCGACGGCCCGGGCGCGCAGGAGTTCGCCGTCCTCGGTCTCCAGGGTGAAGCCCTCGGGCCCGCGTCGATCCGCGTCACCATCCGCTCGTCCAGGTGCGACACCGCCCGGCGCGCGAACCACAGTCCGTACTCCGCGAACGTCTCCACGGGGATGGGGTGGCCGTGCCGCGCGGTCGTGCCGATGCCCGCGCAGTACTGCTCCAGGCGGAAGGCCGAGCCGGGCGCGGAGAGGTTCGAGGCCCAGGGCTCCGACTTGAGGAACATGCCGCGGGGCATGGCGTCTCGCCACGACTCCATCGGCCTGCCGAGGACCGCGGTGCGCAGTCCCCTGGCCTCGGCGTGCGCGGCGATGGACAGGCCGTAGGGGCCCGCCCCCACGATCAGCAGGTCGTACATCAGCAGCTCGCCTTTCGTTCGGTCTCGGTGGCGCGGGCGGCGACAGGAGGTTCGGTGCGGTGGCCGGGGAGGGCGGCGGGCGCCGGAGCGGACCGGCGCAGCAGCCGGCGCAGCGCGTGCCGGGACCACTCGGCGGCCATGTGCCGTGCGGGTGCCGGGTCGTCCGGGGCGTGCCAGGCCAGTTCGCGCGGCGGGGCGGACGCCAGGGCCCTGAGCGCGGAGAGCGGCGCGTAGTTCTCGACGACGAAGGTGCGCCCCGGCAGGGCGCGTCCGGCGGGCAGCCGCTGGTGCGTCAGGTCCAGGTACTGGGCCCGTACGACGTCCAGGCCGTCGGCGTCCGCGAACAGCCGGAACTGCGCTCCCGGCCGGGGGTTGAAGTCCAGCAGGCAGTACCGGCCCGTCTCCGGGTCGATCCTGAAGTCGATGTCGAAGATGCCCCGGTAGCCCAGCTCCGCGACCAGGCGTTCGACCATGGCCCGGAGTTCGGGGACCGGGGTCCAGCGGCCCACCGCGGTCAGCCCCGCACCGCGCGGCCAGGCCCGGTGCTTGCTCCCCGAGCCGCCGCCGTGCAGCCGGCCGTGCCCGTCGGCGTACCCGTGGCAGAACCAGTCGCCGCCGCCGGGCGCGAGGTGCTTCTGGAGGAGCAGGGCGCTGCCGGTTCCCAGGCCCCTGCGGTACAGGCTCCTGGCCTCGTGCGGGGTGCTGATCAGGCTGGTGCTGCGCAGACCGGCGTCCGGGGGCAGCAGCCACGGGCGGCTCCACTTGGCCACGACGGGCGTGCCGAGGTCGCCGACCGCGGCGGCCGCCTCCGACTCGTCGCGCGGCTCCACCGTGGCCGGGTGGGCGATGCCCGCGCTGCGGCAGAGCCCGGGCAGGAGCGCCTTGTCGGCGACGCGTTCGGCCAAGTGGCCCGGCTGTTCCGGCAGGAGGAACGTCCCGGTCAGCGCCTCGCCCAGCCGGCTCACCGCGATGGCCCCGGCGTCGTCCATCGGGATCAGCACCGCCGGGCGGGCGATCCGGGCCGCGATCCGCCGCAGGGCCGCGGCGATCTCGGCCGGCGGGGCCCCGGGCGGCGGTGGCGGATGCATCTGGCTGACGAAGCGTGAGCGGGCGACCGGGCTGCGGTCAGCCTCGGCCGCCACGTGGACCTCCACGCCGCACCGCCCGAGGGAGCGCACCGCCCCGAGGGTGCCGTGGTGGAAGGGGTTGGGATCGATCCTCAGCAGCACCACCGGGACAGAGGGGTCGAGCACGTGTCGATTCCTTCCAGGAGTTGCGTGAACTAGCCCGCGAGGGTGACGGGGAACGGCCATCGGTGGGTCCCCGATTGGCGCATTGGGCATATATATGACTGATTGTCAGAAATGGAGCGATCGCACACGAGGAGCAAGGCATGGCCGCAGAACGCCGTTGGACGAAGAACAGACGACTTCCGCTGATCACCGCGGGGGTCCTGGTCTCGCTGGTCGTGGCGTCGGGATCCGTGACCACGGAGTCAGCGGACGCCAGTCCGCGCCCCGACCCGACCCCGACCACCGGATCGGGCCCCGTCCCGTGGTGGCCGTCAGGATCGGACGAACCGAGCCCCGCGGTCCCGGTACCGGCCGCCGCGAGCGACCCGCCCGCGCCGGAGCCGAGCGCCTCGGCGAGCCAGGACCCGGTCCCGTCCGCCACACCGACCGAGACCCCGTCCGCGTCCCCGTCCACGAGCCAGGAGCCCGGTACGGGCACGGACAAGCACCCCGCGTTCGGCGCCTACCTGGACTACGGGCCCCGGGGCGTGACCCGGATGGCGAAGCTGTCGGAGTGGCTGGGCGGAGCCGATCTGCGGGTCGGTCACACCTATCTGCCCGGTGACAGGTGGAGCAACATCGAGGGCGGCCAGGGGTTCCTGGACAGCTGGGCCGAGTGGCGCAAGGAGCGCGACGACCGGCTCTTCGTCCTCAACGTGCCGATGCTGGAGCGCAACGAGGAGGGCGTCCCGGACGCCGAGGTGCGCAAGCTGCTCCAGCAGGGCGCGCAGGGCGACTTCGACCAGCACTACCGGGCCCTGGCCGAACACCTGGTCGACCTGGACGTGCCGGACACCGTGGTGGTGCTCGGCTGGGAGATGAACGGCACCACGTACACCCACCGGTGCGGTCCCGACCCCGAGTCCTGGAAGAAGTACTGGAAACGGATCGTCACGGTGATGCGGTCGGTGCCGGGACAGAAGTTCCGCTTCGACTTCACCCCCAGCCGGGGCCGGGACGCCGTGCCGTGGACCGAGTGCTACCCCGGTGACGACGTCGTCGACATCGTCGGCATGGACTCGTACGACCAGCCGGAGAACAAGTCCTTCGACGAGCAGGTCTCCGAGCCGTACGGGCTCCAGGCCCAGATCGACTTCGCGGCGGAGCACAAGAAGCCGATCTCGTACCCGGAGTGGGGGCTCTTCCGCAACGGCGACAACGCCGAGTACATGAAGCGCATGCTCGACTGGATGGACGAGCACAAGCCGCTCTACAACACCCTGACGGACTACTGCCCGCACGGGGTGTGGCAGTGCGACAAGAACCCGAAGGCGTCGGCGGTCTACCGGGCGGCGCTGAGCGGCCGCGACAAGCCGACCGAACCCGTCAACCCGACCGAGCCGCCGCAGTGTTCGCCGGTCGACCTCGGCGACTGGATCGAGCACTGGCTCGGCGGGAAGCTGTGCCTGCGGTTCGACTGGTGGAAGCCCCGGTCCTGAACCGTCCGGCCCACTGAGCGCGATGGCGGCCGGTCCTCTACGTCGAGGGCCGGTCGTCACCGCGCTCCTTCCATGCCCGCCGCGCGGCTCTGGCCAGCGACCGGGCCCGTACGTCGGCGAGCAGTGCGGCCAGTTGCGGGGCCGAACCGGCCCGCGCCAGCAGCAGCCGCTGGTTGACCAGCCGCTCGGGCCGCCAGTGCAGCTTGTAGGGCTCGGTGCCGCGCAGCAGGCTCAGCACCCCGGCCGGGGAGCCGTCCTGGAGGTGCTGGGCGCAACTGCGCAGCAGCATCGTGGCGACGTCGATCTTCCGCTCCCGCAACTGCGGGTGCGCGCCGTAGAGATAGCCGCCCGCGAGCCGCGGCGAGACGAAGGTCAGGTCGGCGGCGACGACGGTGCCGTCCAGGGTGAACTCCGTGACGACGGCGTCGCCCGTCTCGGCCATGAGCGTGGCCGACCGGCTCAGATGCTCGGCGAACCGCGGCTTGACGTGCTCCGTCGTCACCTTCCGCTCCTGCCACTGCAACTGGTGCAGTTCGAGGAGCCTGCGCACCGACGCGCCGACCTCGGCCGGGGGCACCACCCGGCGCTCGATGCCGGTCGCGTCCAGCTTGCGCATCTTGGCCCGGGCCCGCTGCGCCCGCGGCCGGGGCAGCCGCTGCACCAGGTCGTCCATGGGCAGCGCGGGCAGTTCCAGGCACGCCGAGTCGTCGAGGCGGCGCCGCGGTCCGCGCCACCGGTCGTGCAGGGCCTCCACCGTGGAGCCGGGCCGCACCTCGCGGAAGTCGATGACGGCGGTGCGCGCGAGCCGCCACAGCCCGGCGCCGAGCGCGTCGAGCACGGCGTCGGTCCCGCCCGGCGGATCCGCGTCGACCAGGACGTCGCTGAAGTCGGAGATATCGGTGCCGAGCGGGGTCAGCGTCGGGAAGGGGCGCGACCGCCGCATGAGGGGCGCGGCCGCCACGAGGCGTCCGTCCTGGCGTACGAGGACGACGCGCAGCCGGCCCGCGCTGCCGTAGGACAGCCACCACGAGTGGAGCCAGGCGTGGCTCTGGAAGGGGGTCGCGGTCGCGCAGGCGCGGTGCAGCCGGTTCCACTCCTCGCGCAGCGCCCCGAACCCGGCCGTGTCCGCGCAGACCGAGACGACGGGGGCCGCCGCGCCGTTCGGCATCAGGCGCCCCGTGCCGCGGAGGCGGCCGCGGGTTCGCGCTCGGGCTCGGGCTCGGCGGGGGCCGGCACCGTGGCCGCCGCGACCTGGCCCGTGGTCCGGCGCGGCCTGGCCAGCAGGGCGAGCCCGCCGAGCAGGCCGCCCGCGCTGGCGCCGACCAGGGTGGTCAGGGCGGCGGACGGCGAGGACGGGTCGGTCGGCTTCACGGCCCGGGTGAAGCGCAGCAGCTCGACGTGGGTGTCGTCCTTGGTGTGGCTGGCGTTGGCGGTGAGCGCGCGGGCGACCGCGTTGGCCATCTCCATCGCCTGCGCGGGCCGCGCCGAGGACGCCGAGATCGCCACCATGGGCGCGTCCGGCGAGGTCTCCGCCCGCACGTTCGCCTGGAGCGTGCCGATGGGCACGCCCGCCGCGACCTGGGCGTCGCTGAGCACGGCGACCTGGGTGGCGACCCGGCTGTACGCCTGGGCGAAGCCGAGCGCGGACATCGAGTCGGACTCCCCGGTCGGCACGGCGATCACGTAGCTGGTCGCCGTGTACTGCGGGGTGCTGACCGCGCCGTACACCCCGCCGGCCAGCGCGCCGATCACGAGGCCCACGGGCAGCGGCCACCAGCGGGGCAGCCTCCTGGTCCGGGCGGCGGCGCGGGCGAGCGGGGCGCGCGGGGCACTCCTGTCCTGGGCGGTTTCGGTCATCACGTACTCACTCCTGAGGTCGGGGCGCCCGTGGCCGTCACGTACACGTCGTGGTGCAGTGCGGCGCTACGGGCGATGCTGTAGTGGAGAGCGGCCCGCGACGGCTGTCTGGCGCCGCCCGGTTCCTCGCGGACTCTTCGGATCTCACGGACGAACGAGGTGGTGTCACCCGGGACACGGACGGCGCGGGCCTGCGTGCCGGGCGGCAGGTCGTCGACCGCGGGGCAGGTCACGTAGAGCACCGGCAGCCCGCTGGCCTGCGCCTCCACCACGGCCAGGCCGAACGCCTCGTCGACGGAGGGGGAGGCGAGCAGGTCCATCGCGGACAGCAGCGCGGGCAGGTCGAGCTCACCGTCGGCGCGCTCCGCCGCCGTGTGCGGGCGCTCCCCGGCGAGGACGACGCGGCCGGCCGCTCCGGCGCGGTCCGCCGCCCGGCGCAGGGCCTCCTCCTGCGGGCCGGTGCCGACCAGCAGCAGGTGGACGTCGTCGGGGAGTTCGCGCAGCGCCTCGACGAGGACGTCGAACCGCTTGCCCTCGACCAGGCGTCCCACCCCGCCGACGACGAACGCGTCGGCGGGCAGTCCGAGGGCGGTCCGGGCGGCGGCCCGCGCCCCGGCGTCGAAGGCGAACCGCGGCACGTCCACGCCGTTGGGGACGATCCGCACCCGGTCCCGCGCCACGCCCCACGCGCCGAGCCGGTCGGCCACCGCCGGGGACACGGCGATGGTGGTGCGGCCCAGCCGCTCACCCGTCCGGTACAGGGCGCGCACCGAGCGGGTCAGCGGGCGGCCCTCGATCTGGGTGTCGCCGAGCGAGTGCTCGGTGGCGACGACCGCGCGGACCCCGGCGATCCTGGCCGCGATCCGGCCGTACAGGCAGGCCCGGTAGAGGTGGGTGTGGACGAGGTCGTAGCGGCCCTCGCGGATCAGCCGCACCAGGCGGGGCAGCGCGCGGCCGTCGCGGTTGCCCGCCATGCCGAGGTGGGTGACGCGCACCCCGTCGCGGCGCAGCGCGTCGGCGACCTGGCCCGGGTTGGTCAGCGTCACGACGTCGTGGGTGCCCGGCACATGGCGCAGCAGCAGCCGCAGTTGCTGTTCCGCGCCGCCCGCGCCCAGACCGGTGATGACGTGCAGCACCTTCACCGCGCGCACTCCCCGACCTGCCAGGGGCGCCGCAGCACCCGGTGGGCCCGGCGCTTGAGTTCGAGCCGCCACGGGGTGTCCCGCTGCCCCACGTAGACGCGCGGCATGGCGTGCACGCTGGTCAGCGGGCCCGGGGAGATGGCGCAGCCGTAGCGGTACCCGGCCCGGCGGACCGCCTCGACCGTCGCGGAGTCCACAAAGCCGTACGGGTAGCAGAAGCCGAGGACCTCGCCGCCGACGATCTCCTCGATCTGGGCCTTGCTGCGCTGGACCTCGGCCCGGCGCTCGTCCTCGTCCGTGTGGGTGAGGTCGACGTGCATCAGCCCGTGGGAGCCGATCTCCATGCCGGCCGCGGCCGCCTTCCTGATGCCCTGCGGGGTCAGGAGCGGCTTGCGCGGGCCCTCGGAGTCCCAGGCGTTCTCGCCGCCGAGCCGGCCCGCGAGGACGAAGACGGTGGCGGAGCACTCGTAGTGCCGCAGCAGCGGCAGCGCGTTCTCGACGAAGTCGCCGTAGCCGTCGTCGAAGGTGAGGCCGACGAGCCCGCGTCCCACGCCCCGGCTGCGGGCCCGCAGGAGTTCGGCGACGCTGACGCCGCGCAGCCCGCGCGAGCGCAGCCAGCGCAGTTGCTGCTGGAGCCGGTCGGGGGTGACGGTGACGTTGTACGGGTCGTCGGCGCAGTCGTCCACGGAGTGGTACATCGCCACCCAGGGAGAGCGTCCCGGCAGCCGTTCTCTCGATCTGAGTCCCGGGGTTTCCTGGAGCGCTGTTTCAACGGGCATGACGGAGCTTTCTGGTCGCGAAGCGGACGGCGGGCACGAAGGCCTGGACGTTCAGGGCCCACAGGAGCAGGCCGAAGACGGTCCCGACGGCCAGGCACCCGGCGGCGAGGGATCCCAGCGGCTGCCCGACCTGCGCCGCGCCCACCAGGCCGGCGGCCGTGGCGGCCACGGCCGCGAGCAGCGTCTTGCCGAGTTCGAGGAGCACCTTGGGCAGCCGGACGGGGACGCTGCGCCGGTCCATCGCCGTCAGCAGCAGGACGGCGGTGAACGTGATCCCGAGGGCGTTGGCCGCGGCGATCCCGGCGACGCCCCAGGTGCCGACGGTCAGGGTGCCGACACCGGCGGTGAGGGTCATCCCGAGCGCCATCGACACCACCGGGTACCAGGTGGGCCGGCCCGCGGAGAAGTAGGAGCGCACCAGCGCGCCGACGAGGCAGTGCCCGAGCAGGCCCAGCGAGTAGACGCGCATGATGGACGCGGTGGCGGCGGTGTCCGCGCCGGTGAACGCGCCGCGCTGGAACAGCAGTTGGATGATCTGCGGGGCGCAGGCGAACACCACGGCCGCGCCGGACAGCACGATGCAGGCGGCGAGCGCGACATCGCGCTCGACCCGGTCGCGGGCCCGCTCGATGTCACCGCGCGCCAGCGCCTTCGCCACCACGGGGAAGGTGACCGTGCACAGCATCAGGGAGAGCACCATCGGCAACTGCGCGACCTTCTGCGCGTAGTTGAGGTGCGAGATGGCCCCCGACGGCAGCGACGAGGCGAGGAAGCGCTCGATGAAGACCTGCGACTGCCGGCACAGCGCGAAGAGCAGCACGGTGGAGATCAGCATCATGTTCAGCGACTGCTTCTGCGGCGGCGCTGCGTCGTCGCCGTCATCGCGGAGCACCGGGCCCCCCGGGTCGGCGCGGGTCAGACAGCGGCGCAGCACCGGCGCCTGCACCAGCACCATCAGGCAGCCGCCCACCGCGACCCCGGCCGCCGCGGCGCGCACGCCCCAGCGGTCGGCGAGCACGAGGAGGGTGACGATGATGCCGGTGTTGTACGCGACGTAGATGGCGGCCGGGGCGAGATAGCTGCTGTGGGCGCGCAGCGCGGCGCTGCAGTACCCGGTGAGCCCGAAGGTCAGGACGCAGGTCGCGGTCAGCCGGGTGCAGTCGACGGCGAGCTGCGGATCGGGCAGGCCCGGGGCGAGCACCTCCACCAGTTGGGGCGCCCCGGCGATCAGGGCCAGGCCGGAGGCGAGGAAGGCGAGGGTCAGCCGGGGCAGCGAACCGGCCACCAGGGCCCGCACCGGGTCCTGCCCGGGGGAGCGGCGGCTGCCGCGCAGGGCGATCGCCGCGCTGAAGGCGGGGACGAGCATGAAGGCCAGCCCGTCCTCGATGAGGAGGGTCGCGGCCACCTCGGGCACCGTCCACGCCACCAGGAAGGCGTCCGTCTCGCTGCCCGCCCCGAAGAGGTGGGCCAGCGTCTGGTCGCGGACCAGGCCGAGCAGCGAACCGGCGGCGGACAGCACCGCCGTCAGGAGCGCGGCCCTGGCCAGGAACGTGCTCGACGAGCCGTGGGCGTCGCGGCCCGCGTCGGCCGTGGTCCGGGCCGTCGGCTGGGCCGGTACCGCGCGCGGGCGGACCGTCTCGTCGTCGCCCGCGGGAAGGGTCGGTTTCATCGCCCGGCCGCCGCCTCACGCTCGGCGGCGGGCGCCAGCGCCCACCACGCGGCCAGGCCGAACACGACGGAGGTGAGCACCGTGGAGGGCCCGCCGATGTCCGCGTACACGAAGTCGATCAGCTGCCAGACGAGCAGCCCGCAGGCGATGAGCGCGCAGTCGAGCCCGCCGGTCCCGCGGTGCGCCTTGGCGAGCCGCCGCACCCCGAGCACCAGCATCGCCAGCCACGCCCCCGCGATGGCGCACAGGCTGAGCAGCCCCTGCTCGCTGAGGACCAGGAGGTACATGTTGTGCGGCGAGAGCAGCGGCTGGCGGCGGAAGGACGCGCCGGCGCCGGCCACGTCGCTGCCCGCGGACAGGGCGAGGGAGGCGTGGCTGTCGCGGTAGGCGGGGAAGTTCTTCAGCCCCACGCCGGTGGCCGGGTGCTCCTCCCACATGTCGATCGCCGCGGCCCACATCGTGTACCGGTCCGTCACGGACTGGTCGGGCGCGGCGGTGACCTGCGTGATGCTGCTGAGCCGCTCCTGAAGCATCGAGGTGCCCACACCGAGGCCGCCGACGAGGACGACCGCCGCCGCGACCCCGATCGCCAGCAGCCGGGCGGCGCGGCGCAGTCCGGCGCAGACGATCTGGGCCACGCAGACCACGGCCGTCGCGATCCACGCGCCGCGGCTGAAGGAGAGCGCGAGCGGCACCACGAGCCCCGCCGCGCAGACCAGCGCGCCGATGCGCACCCGGGCCGTCCCGCCGCCGAGCGCCAGGGCGACCGCGCAGACGAGCCCGTACGCGACCACGGTGGACATGCCCATCACATCCGTGGCGCCGAAGGTGCCGACGGCCCGGATGTCCTCGCCCGCGTAGCTCGCGCCCGTCCCGGTCAGGTACTGGTAGACGCCGAGCGCGCCCTGCCACAGGCCGAGCGCCACCAGCCCCCAGGCGACGAGCCGGAAGTCGTTCCGGTCGCGTACGAGGATCAGCACGGCGGCCGGGACGAGCACCAGGATCTGGTAGTAACGCGCCATCCCCACCAGGGAGTCGGACACCGAGCCGGCGCCGAGCGCGGCCACCGCGACGGCGACGACGGGCAGCCCGAGCACGACGAGTGCGGTCCGGGTCAGCGGGCGCTGCCGGTGCCGCACGGCGCGGACCGCGCAGAAGATCACGACGAGACCGGAGACGGCGTCGGCGAGTGAGCCGGTGCCTCCGCTGCCCTCCTGTTCCGCGCCCGCGCCCAGGGGCAGCGCGAGCATCGCGATCAGCAGCAGGACCGGGAGCACCGGCCCGTGGCGGCGCAGCGCCCCGGTGAACGGGGGCGCGGGCGCGCCGGTGACGGCAGGGAGGACGGTCACGGATCAGCTTCCCGTCGGGCGGAAGAACTCGGACGCCGTGCGCAGGAGGATGCTGATGTCCCGCCACAGTGACCAGTTGTCGATGTACGCGTTGTCGAACCGGCAGCGGTCCTCGATGGAGGTGTCCCCGCGCAGCCCGTTGATCTGGGCGAGCCCGGTGATGCCGGTCGGCATCCGGTGCCGCTCGCTGTAGCCGGGGTGCGTCTCGCTGAACTGCACCACGAAGTACGGGCGTTCGGGCCGCGGCCCGACCAGGCTCATGTCGCCGCGGAAGACGTTCCACAGCTGGAGCAGCTCGTCCAGCGAGGTGCGCCGCAGGAACCGGCAGAACCACGGCATGCGGTGCTCGTTGGCGACGCTCCACCGGGTCGCGGACTCCAGCGGGTCGGCCGGACGGTGGGTGCGGAACTTCAGCAGGGTGAAGGGGCGGCCGTCCTTGCCGATGCGCTCCTGCCGGAACACCACACCGCGCCCCTCGCTCAGCCGCAGCCAGACGGCGCAGGTCAGGAGCACCGGGCTGGCCAGCACCAGCAGGACCGAGGAGATCGCGAGGTCCAGCGCGCGCTTGCCGGGGTGCCGCGGGAACGGCGGCGCCACGAGCGGGCGGCAGCGGTAGCCCGCCAGGTACCGGCCCGGCTCGCGCCGCTGTGCGACGTACGGCGACGGCTCGGGGTCCAACTCCCAGATCTCGCACCGCAGTTCGCTGAGGCTGCGCAGCCAGGGCAGGTGGTCGGGGGCGCCGGCGCCGCCGAGGACGATCGCGCGCCGGACCCCGTTCTGGATGACCGCGCGCCGCATGTCCCCCACGGTCGTCAGCACCGGCAGCGGCGCCGCCGGGTCGTCGGCGCGCGGTTCGGCCGCGCCGTCGCTGACGACGCCCACGAGGTTGATGCCGCTGCGCGGGCTGCGCTGGAGCGCGGCCGCGACCCGGACGGCGGTCTGCTCCGGCCCCACCAGGAGCGTGGTGACGGGCCGCCGGGCGAGGGTCGTGCGCCGCCGCCGGTAGACGAGGGAGCGCCCCAGGAAGGTGAGGACGCCCTGCGCGGCGAAGCCGGTGAGCACGGCGTGCGGGGAGACCCGCTCCAGCGGCGGCAGCGTCGCCGCCAGCGCCATCAGCGCACACCACGCGACCGCGAGCCGCCCGGCGACGCTGGGCAGGTCGTCGAGCATGTACCGCTCGTCGAAGCGGCGGTAGAGACCGGCGTTGCGGTACAGGGCCAGGACGAGCACGACGAACCCGGTCACCAGCAGCGGATGCCGCTGTACGGGCGTCAGGACGAGGGTGCCGAGCAGTGCGGCGGTGGCGTCGGTCGCGAGCAGGAAGGCCCGCGAGGAGTGCCCCCGGGAGGGGCCGCCGATGAAGGTGATGCGGTTGCCGCCCGCGGTGCGCTGTGCGATGACGGTGGCGAGCGGGCCGGTGTCGTCCACGGCGTGCCGCTGTCCGGCCGAGGAGGCCATGGTTCGTTCCTGGGTCACGTCGCGATCGGCTCTCTGCACTCGGTGGTCTCCAGACCCAGAAGTTCGCGATAGACGTCCGTGACGGCTCCGGCCGTCCGCCGTACGTCGTGGTGCGCGTGCACATGGCCCCGGGCCTCTTCGCCCAGGGCGCGCAGCGCGTCGGCGTCGTGCAGCAGTGCGGACAGGGCGCGGGCGAGGGCCGCGGGGTCGTCCGGCGGGGCCAGGCAGCGGCGGGCCAGTGGCGGCGGCAGGCTCTCGCGGGCGCCGTCCACGTCCGTGAGGAGCACCGGCTTCCCACAGGCCATGGCTTCCAGCGGAGCCAGCGCTATGCCCTCCCACCGCGAGGGCAGGACGACCAGGTCCGCCGCCCGGTACCAGGGGGCGGGATCGTCGACCGCCCCCGCGAAGCGCACCGAAGGCGGTGCCACGGCGCGCAGCCGGTCCAGGTCGGGGCCGTCGCCGACCAGGACGAGCCGCGCCCCCGGCACCTCGGCGAGCACGTCCGGCCAGGCCTCGACGAGGACGTCCTGGCCCTTCTGCCGGCACAGCCGCCCGACGCACACGACGAGCGGGCCCGCACCGTCACCGGTGTCCGCGGCGGGCCCCTCGGGGCGGAACCGCTCCAGGTCGACGCCGTTGGGGACGAGCCGCCAGGGCGCCCCGATCCCGTGGCGGGTGCCGGTCTCCTGCTCGGCGCGGCTGACGCAGATCAGCCGGGACGCCCAGCGCGCCCCGCGCCGTTCCCAGGTCAGGGCCAGCCGGGCGCCGAGCCCGCCGACCGCCTCGAACGACCAGGCGTGCGGCTGGAAGACGGTGGGGATCCGGCCCCGCACGACGAGCCGGCCGGCCAGCCCGGCCTTGGCGCTGTGCGCGTGGACGATCTGCGGCCGGGCGCGGCGCACGATCCGGGCGAGCCGGCGGCACTCGCCCGGCACCCCGCTGCCCGGCGCGCGCGAGGCCTCCCATTCCAGGACCTCGCAGCCGAGGTCCGCGAGCCGGGCGGGAAGCTCGCCCGAGGCGGGGCAGGCCACCGACACCTGCATCCCGGCGGCGCGCTGCATGCGCACCAGGTCGAGCACCACACGCGCCACTCCGCCGTCGACCGGTTGGGTCACGTGCAGAACGTGCGGCGGCAAGGGTGCGGACGTCACATGCATCGCCTCTTTTGGCAGAACTGAGAGAAAGCGGCTAGGACCGGGCGTCGACGGCGCCGAAGAGCACCCCGGCCCAGGCCGGGTCGCCGCTCGACGCCAGCCGGAAGTCCAGCGCGTCGCCGCCGCGGGCCAGGGCCCGGTCGAGCGGGAACACGTCGGAGTCGTAGCCGAGGGTGTTGTCGTGGTCCGGGACGCGCTCGGGCTGCGTCCCCGGCTGGCTGATCGTCGAGTTGAGGACGTCGTCCGCCGGGTTGGCCCGGTCGGACAGCGCCACCGGCCGGCCACGGCCGGCCGCGACGGTCAGGGAGTCACCGGTCCGGCCGCGGTCGCCGTTGTAGGCGACCAGGCCCGCATAGCCGCGCGCCCCCTCGGCGAACGCGGCCTTGACGTGGATCTTCTTCTCGGAGTGCGCGCGGGTGAAGGTGTCGAAGCCGTCCCGCAGGAACAGATGACGCAGCGGCTCGGACGGCTTCTCGTACGCGGCCACGAGCGTCCACCCGCCCCAGGCTCCGGCGGCGGTCTTCCCCATGGCGACGTTCAGCTGCGCCACGGTGTAGAGGCCGGACCCGCTGCCGCGCACCAGATCGGTGACGTCCGCCGAGGCCTGGTAGGCGTCCGCGCCGTTCGCGACCCGGTGGCCGACCACGGTGTCGGCGAGCACCTGCTTGTACTCGCCCCCGGGCTCCGCGACCAGGACACGGCCGTTGTCGCGCGGGGGCTTCTGCTCGCCGACCCGGAGGTTGCCGCCCCAGTACAGGCGCGCGTAGGTGACACGCGCCCCCTCGGGGACGCGGACCTCCGCCCGGGACGAGTTGTAGGTGTTGGGATCACGGTCGACGTCCGTGTAGAACATGTCGAAGTCGCCGTTTCCGGCCGTCGCGCCCGCCCGCGCCTCGGCGCAGCCCACGCTCTTGGCCGACGCGGCGCCCCGGCACGTGATGGCGGCGTTCGCCGCACGCACGAAACCGCCGTGGAGCACCGCGTCGTAGCGGCTGGTGAACGGAAGGCCGGGCTTCTCCGCCGCGGGCTTCGGCGCCGAGGGGGTCGCCGCCGCCGTCGTCTGGCACAGCGGGGGCAGCACCGCGAGCGACAACAAACCCACCGTCACACGACGAAGGAAACAACCTTTCGAATTACGCACGGCCGGCGTCCCTTTCAGGAATGAGCAGACGCTCTACAGCACCCAGGAAATAAGAAAGTCACACTTATCCAACCGCGCCACGAAGGCCAGACCCCTTGCACAGGGGGCGGCCCACAATAGCGGCCAGAAAGTGAGTTCCACTTCATACACGATGTGTGTTGGAGTTGTGAAATTCCCGGTGCCCCGATGTCGACACTCCGTGATCCACTTCAACGAACCAATCGGTATTCACCCGTTCGGAGCCGCAACTCCTTGGCGAACCGTCCGTTGCACCACGAGCCGGGCGCCTGTCCCGGCCGTAGGGAACGACCCAAGGAGCATGTTCATGTCGCGTACCGCGAAGGCAGTCGTCTTCTCCGCCATGGCCGCCGCCGCCGTGGCCGGCACCGCCGGCATCGCCGCCGCCGACAGCGGCGCGCAGGGTGCCGCCACCAACTCCCCCGGCGTCGCGTCGGGCAACGTCGTGCAGGTGCCCGTGCACGTGCCGGTCAACGTCTGCGGCAACACCGTGAACGTCATCGGTCTGCTGAACCCGGCCTTCGGCAACAGCTGCGTCAACAGCTGATCCACAGAGCCCGACTCTTCCTCAGCCGCCCCTTCCCCAGGGGCGGCTGCTTCGTTTCCTGCCCCATTCGGACGCAGCGGCCGAGGGGCGGCCGCAAAGCCCTCACCAGGCAAGACGGTGCAGACATGAGCCGACCGCGCTCACTCGGAGCGACGACTCGGTTGCAGAGAGCAGTAGGGCATTCCACGGTGATCTCAAGCACCAACACGCCCTCGAAGGGGAAAAAGACATGCCTGCTCTGCCCGTACGGCGCATCGCGACCTCCGCTCTCTGCGCGTCCCTCCTGATCGGTGCGGCGGCACCCGTGTTCGCCGCGGACGCCCGCGACCACGGTGAGCGCGCCAGCCGCACGGTTGTGTCAACCACCGCCGCTCCCGACGCCGCCGCCCTGCTCAATCAGGTCAAGACCCTCCAGGACACCGGCGGCGTCCTGACCCCGGTCACCGGTCTGCTCGACGCCGTCCTCAAGACGAAGGACGGCAAGCTGCCCGCGGACGAGGCCCAGAAGCACGCCGACGCGGTCAAGACCGCCATCGACACCGCGAAGGAGCAGGCCGCCGCGGTTCCGGTGCCGGCGACTCCCGACAAGGCGGTCCCCGACGACGCGAAGGCACCGGCCGACGTGACGGCCGACGCCCTGACCGCACTGCAGTCCGCGGTCGACGCCCTGGTGAAGTCCGCGACGGCCGGCGATGTCGCCGCCATCGCCACGCAGGCGCCCGCCGTCGTGACCGGCCTGGTCAACGTCCTCGCGGCGACTCTGCTGGGCGGCGCGCTCCCGGCACCGAACCTGCCGGGCCTGCCCGCGCTGCCGCAGCTGCCGGCCGCGTCCACGCCGTCGCTCCCCGCGACGCCGTCGCTTCCCGCGACCCCGGCCGTCCCCCAGGCCCCGGCCCTCCCGCAGACGCCGGCCCTCCCCCAGGCCCCCGCCGTCTAGTCACCGCACCCGCACCACACCGCCCGCCCGGGGCAGGTCCCACGACCTGCCCCGGGCGGGTTTTCGACATGCGCACGTTAATTCATATTTACGCCGAGGAACCGTTCTTTCGAGTGGGGATCAATGAACCGGCGCATTCCGGAGTTTCCGTCGGCGAAGACGGTCGTTGAGCAAGCAGAAGCAGAACACCGCACATTCAGAATGCCCTGCGGTGAATATTCCATGCCGATGACGGAATAGTCATCGAGGAAAGGATAAACAATGAAGTCTTTGAAGGCCGCTGCCGTTGTCGCCGGTTCCCTCGTCATCGCCGGTGCCGCCGCGCCCGCCTTTGCCTCGGACCTCGCCCCGACGAGCCTGAACGGCGCCCTGGACACCATCGCCAGCCAGCCGACGCTCGACGCCCAGCCGGTCAGCAGCAACCTGCTCGACCCGAAGGGCGGCGCGGTGGACACCGTGACGGGCGCCGCCGACCAGCTGAACCCGGGCGGCGCCGCGGCCCCCGGCGACCTGCTCGGCGGTCTCCCGCTCGGCGGCTGACCGTCCTGATCCGTTGAGCCGAACGGGGGGCCGAGGGTTTACGCGGGTGTGTCTTTTCGGCAATTCGCGCGGAGCACGCCCCTACGATCCCGGAAAACCCCGAAGGAAGGTTCGCGAAATGAACACTGCCAAGAAGGCCGCTCTTGTCCTTGCCACCGCCGGTCTCGCGGCGGGTGCCGCTTCCGGTGCCGCCTTCGCCGACGGCGGCGCGAGCGCCGAAGGTGCCGCGGTCGGTTCGCCGGGTGTCGCCTCGGGCAACCTCGGCCAGGTTCCGGTCCACGTTCCGGTCAACGTCTCCGGCAACACGGTGAACGGCATCGCCGGCCTCAACCCGGCCTTCGGCAACACCGCCGTCAACGACTGACACGACGTCGCGTCTCCCCGCGCGCGTCGCGCCATGTATCGAAGGCTGGTTCGGAACTCGAAAGGTTCCCGGACCAGCCTTCGGCGTTCTCCGACATCAATTCGAGTGCACGGCGTTCCACCAATGGAGTGACAGCGCCGAATACGACGGCCGCTGTCTCGCTAGGCTTCCTCGGTGACTTCAACGTCGAGTATTGACACCACGTTTCGGGCAGCGGATCTGGGGACACTCGCTGTCATCGCCTGGAGTGGGGAACACGTCGGTGAGGAAGACGACATGCCTTTCCTCCTCGCCTACTCCATGGGGGATTCCCCGGCGGGCCCCGAGGGTTCGGAGGCCGCCGTGCGCGCGCTCCTGCTCAACAACGGGCTGACCGTGGGCACCACGGTCCACGACGGTTCCCGGCATCCCAGCTTCCCGGTCTCGCTGCTCGTCGAGGCGGGCCAGGCCGTCGTCACGATGCCGCTGCTGAACGCCCAGTGCCAGGTGCCCCCCGAGTGGCTGGAGGCAGCCGAGGCGCGGGGCAGCGCGTACTTCATCTTCACCACCCGCCCCTGGCCCGCCGCTCCCCCCGGACAGCCGGTCGCCGAGGGCGAGCTGGAGAAGTTCGCGGGCGCCGAGGAGACCCTGACGGCCGCCGCCCACTGCATCCTGCCCATCCGCCGCATCCGCGGATAGCGCCGCACACACGCGTCCGCGGTGCGGCGGTGGCCGGCCGAATCCTCGACCCGCCCCGCCGCACCGCGGCGCGGTTCTTCCCTGTGGCTCGGTCAGCCGATGCCCAGACCGAGGCCCAGACCCAGGCCGAGGCCGTGGTGGTGCCAGTGGTCGTGGCACTCCCAGTCGCCACCGCACGGGTGGGCGGCGGACACCGACCGGGCGGGCGCCTCGGCGGTGGCGGCCTGCGCGGCACCCGAGAGGGGCACGAGGGCGGCGGCAGCGATCAGGGCGGCCACGGAGGTCCGCCGGACGATCTGCTTCATGAGGGAAGTCCAATCTGTGTTCTTTCGGGACACAAACGACGCTAATGCCGCGATCCGCGCTTGTCGCGCCGAGCGTCACTTTCCGTAACGCTGTGTAATCAGCGCTGCTCGTAGCCACCAGGAGGGTCGCGTGAGCACCACCCACCAGAAGGCGTCCGCCGTTCCGCAGCCCCGGACCGGACCGCAGTCCGACCCGTCGGGGCCGCCCGGCCGGGACACCGCTCTCGGCGTCCTGCTGTTCCTCACCGGAGCCGCCGGGCTGCTCGCCTCGTGGGTCATCACGCTCGACAAGTTCAAGCTGCTGGAGGACCCGAACTTCACTCCGGGCTGCAGCCTGAACCCGGTGGTCTCCTGCGGGAACGTCATGAAGAGCGCCCAGGCGGCCGTGTTCGGCTTCCCCAACCCGATGCTCGGGCTCGCCGCCTACGCGGTGGTGGTCTGCACCGGGGCCGGTCTGCTGGCCCGCGCCGACTTCCCGCGCTGGTACTGGCTGGGCCTGCACGCCGGCTGCGCCTTCGGCGTCGGCTTCGTGACCTGGCTGCAGTTGCAGTCCCTCTACCGCATCAACTCGCTGTGCCTGTGGTGCTGTCTGGCCTGGGTGGCCACGATCGTCCTGTTCTGGCGCGTGACCGCGCGCAACGTGAGCACCGGCGCCCTGCCCGCGCCGCCCGCCGTGCGCGGCTTCTTCGCCGACTTCCCCTGGGTCGCGCCCGTGCTGCACGTCGGCATCGTCGGGATGCTGGTCCTGACGCGCTGGTGGGACTTCTGGACCAGCTGATCCGGCACCCGCGTCAGGAACATGACGGGTGATCGGTTCCGCATCGTCCGTGCACCGTGAGGAGGTAGCGGGCCTTGAACCGCAGCGCCTGCGGGTCCAGCGGCGTCGTCAGCACGTCCGCGACCTCCAACTGGGCCGCCTCGACCACGAATCCGGGCAGATACCGGCGCTCGGACACCGTGATGACCGGGATGCAGCGCATCGGGCCGATCCGCCGCATGTACCGGACGACTTCGAGCCGGTCCGCCCCGGGCCGCCCCAGCGCCAGGACCACCAGGCCCACGCCGCCCCGTATCAGCGTCTTCAGCGCCGCGTCGTTGGAGGAGACACCGGCGGTCGGGACGTCCAGCGGGACGAGCGCGGCCTCCAACGCCTTGATGCCCCAGGCGCATTCATCGATCAGCAGAATTTTCACCTTGCACGACCTCGATCTTTTCCGCCGCGCCGACAGATTGATTGTCCTGCAGATCGGCGGTCCGGGAGGTGCACTATCTGCGGATTAGTCCCGCCGGGGGAATTCTGCACTGATACGCAAGAAGGTTCGTTACCCCTGATGCGTCATCAATCCCGAATGGAAAGAGACAGCATCCGAAATGAGCATCAAGGTACGAGGAACGATCGCTGTGCTGGCCGGCTGCATCGCCGCCGCGGCCGGGGCCACGCCCGCCGTCGCGTCGGCGAACGTGCCCATCGAGGTACCCCTCGGCGGCGTGGAGAGCGCACTGCACATGGACGTACCGGAGCTGCGCACCGCGGCTCCGATCCCGCTGCCCGGGGCTCCCGAGGGACCCCGGTACTCGCAGGACCACGTCCTCCCGCAGGACTCGCTGCCGCGGCTGCCGCTGAGCAGCGAACTGCCCGCCACCGAGGCCGATGTGCCGGTGCCTCAGCTGCTGCCCGCCGAGCACAGCGACCGGGTCGGGCTGAGCACCGGGGGCACCCCCGTGCACACCCTGACGCCGGGCGCCTCCGTGAACCCGCCGCTGAGCGGCCCCCGGCCCGACCGGCTCGGGCTGCCCCAGGTGTCGGCCCCGCAGGCCGCGCTCGGCACCCCCGACGTCCAGGCCGAGCCGGGAGCGGACCTGGCGCTGGGCTGATCCCCCGAGGGGCCGGTCCCCGGCCCCCAGACCTCCAGGAGGACATGGTCGTGAATCCCCAACTTCCCCTGCCCGCGAGCCGGGCGCCGGGCGCGAGAGCGCTGCTGACCCGGCGCAGCGCGGGCCTGGTCCTTCTGGGGGCGCTCTCCACCGCCGCCGCCGTCCTGCGGATGCGTCCCCGGCCCCAGCGGTCCGGCCCCCCGGCCGAGGCCGCCGAGGCGTTCGACGAGATGTACCGGGGACGGCGGATCACCGGGAGCCGGGCCGCCGGGGCGGGCGGCGCCTGGCAGGTCATGGTGGACGACCGGCCGCTGCACCTCATGCGCCGGGCCGACGGCTCGTACCTGAGCATGGTCGACCACTACGACTCGTACGCCACCCCTCTCGCCGCCGCGAGGGGGGCCGTCGCCGAGCTCGGCGGTCAGACGCTCCGCGACCACACCGGGGAGGCGTGAGGGGCGATGGTCCACACCCGGCAGAACCAGAACACGCTCACCAAGGCGCAGAAGCGGCGCTTCGTGGACGCCGTGCTGGCGGTCAAGAAGAGCGGCCGCTACGACGATTTCGTGCGGACGCACATCGAGTTCTACCAAGGGGACGGTGACGGCGGTCTGCGCGTCGCGCACATGGCCCCGTCGTTCTTCCCCTGGCACCGCAAGTTCCTGCTGGAGTTCGAGAGGGCCCTGCAGAAGGTGGACGCGGGGGTCACCGTCCCGTACTGGGACTGGACGGCGGACCGCACACCGGCCGCCTCGCTGTGGGGCGAGGACCTCCTGGGCGGCAACGGCCGCGGCGGCGACCGGCGGGTGACGACCGGGCCGTTCGCACGCGCCCACGGCCACTGGACCGTCACGGTGGCCGTGACCGACGGCGACTTCCTGATGCGGGACTTCGGGCGGCCGCAGGCCCCGGTGGAGCTGCCGGACAAGGCCGAGCTGGCGTCGGCGATGCGGGAGTCCGCGTACGACGCGAGTCCGTGGAACTCCACGGCGTCCAGCGGGTTCCGCAACGCGTTCGAGGGCTGGCCGAGCCGGCTCGGCGACCGCACCTGGTACAACCACAACCGGGTGCACCGCTGGGTCAGCGGGCACATGCTGGGCGCCGGTTCGGTGAACGACCCCGTGTTCTGGCTGCACCACGCCTTCGTCGACCTGTGCTGGTCGCGGTGGCGCGAGCGGCATCCCGACGCGGCGCCCTATCTGCCGGCCGAGCGGCCCGGCCTGGGCGACGCGCAGCGCAAGCGCATCCTGGCCGCGGGCGACCGCATGCCGCCCTGGAACACCCCGATCCGCGACATGCTCGAACACCGGAGCCTGTACCGCTACGCCTGACCGTCGCCGCACGCACGAGGGCCCCCGGCACCGTGTGCCGGGGGCCCTCGTCAGTACGCGTACGCTGCGACGTGTCAGCCGCCGTAGCCCATGTCGCCACCGTCGCTGTTCACGCAGGTGTTGCCGAACGCCGGGTTCAGCAGACCGATGACGTCCACGGTGTTGCCGCAGGCGTTGACCGGAACGTGGACGGGGACCTGGACCAGGTTGCCCGACAGGACGCCCGGCGAGTTGGTGGCAGCGCCCTGGGCGCCCGCGTCGGCCATGGCCAGGCCGGCGCCGCTCATCACCACGGCACCCGTGCCGAGGGCGACAGCGGCTGCCTTCGCGATGCGAGACATCACGTTCTCCTTTTGCTTGGCAGTGCGGCCGCGTGGTCGCAGCCGTCGGCCTGTTCAACGGCCGCGACCCGTCGGCAGTAACGGCTTTTGCGCGGATACATCCTGAAAAGGGAAGCACCCGGCGGCCCTCGTCCCTCAAACGGCGGGTGCCACGGTCCTCCCGTCGTACGCGCCGCCCCGGCACATCCGCACGTCGCCGTCGTCCGCCCAGCGCGGGACGCCGCCGCCGGCGCGGCATTCGGCGGGGGCCAGATAGTCCAGGTCGAAGTGCGGGCGGCGGACGTAGGCGAACCCCGTGTCCGTTCCGCCGGCCGCGGGACCGGCGCCCGCGACCCGCTTGACGCACCGGTAGGCGTCACCGCCGCCGAAGACGCGGAACACGGGGGTGCCTCCGCGCGCCCGGCACTGAGCGGCCGTCAGCAGCACCGGCCGGTCCCGGGTGTCCGCCGTCGCGGGGGCCGCGGTCACGGGGAGGGAGGCGAGGGCCGCCGCTCCGAGCAGGACCGCGCACCGGGTGAGGAACATCCTTGCGTACGCCTTTCCGTCGCCCCTTCCCCACAGTGCTCGCCCGCGGACCCGCGCGCAGGCGGGGAGGACCGAACGGGGCGCCCCGGAACGGATCAGAACCAGACGGACGCCCTGTCGTTTCCCGGGTACCCCGGGTGTCCGGGGAAGTCGCCCGCAGCGGAGGAGGACGTATGAAGGTGGTCTGCGCCGGCGGAGGACCCGCGTCGCTGTACTTGTCCATCCTGTTGAAACTGCGGGACCGCAGACGGCACGTCACCGTCCACGAACGGAACCCCGCCGGGGCGACGTACGGCTGGGGCGTCACCTACTGGCCGGACATGCTCGACACCCTCACGGCGCACGACCCCGAGTCCGCGCGCGCCATCGAGGAGCACTCGGTGCGGTGGACCGACGGCGTGGCGCACGTCGGCGGCCGGACCACCGTCCACCACGGCGACACGGGCTTCGCGATCGGCCGCCACCGGCTCCTCGAGATCCTGGCCGACCGGGCGTCCGGCCTGGGCGTCGAGCTGTCCTACGACCACCCGGTCGCGCCCGGGGACCCCGACCTGGACGGCGACCTGATCGTGGCCGGCGACGGCGCCCGCAGCGCGCTGCGCGACGAGCACGCGGAGCACTTCGGCACCCGGACCGTGCCGGGGCGCAACCGGTTCGTCTGGCTCGGCACGACGCAGGTGTTCCGGTCCTTCACCTTCGCCTTCGTGGAGAGCGGGCACGGCTGGATCTGGTGCTACGCGTACGGCTACGACGGCGAGCACAGCACCTTCATCGTCGAGTGCTCGCCCGCCACCTGGACCGGCCTCGGCCTCGACGCGCTGGAGCGGGACGTCGCCCTGAAGCTGCTCGGGGACCTCTTCGCCGAGCCGCTGCGCGGACACCCGCTGATCGGCCGGACCGACGTGGACGGCCCCGCGCAGTGGCAGCGGTTCGGCACGGTCACCAACCGGACCTGGTCCCGCGGCAATCTGGTCCTGCTGGGCGACGCCGCCCACACCACGCACTACTCCATCGGCGCGGGCACCACCCTGGCGATGCAGGACTCGATGGCGCTGGCGCGGGCCCTGGACGGCGACGCCCCGCTCGACTCCGCCCTCGGCCGCTACGAGCGGACCCGGCGGCACGCGCTGCTGCCGGTGCAGAGCGCGGCCCGGCACAGCGCCGGCTGGTACGAGAACCTGCCGCGCTACGTCGGGTTGCCGCCCGCGCAGATGTTCGCCCTGCTCGGGCAGCGCCACTCGCCGCTGCTGCCGCACGTCCCGCCCCGGCTGTACTACCGCGTGGACCGGGTGGTCAACGGCACCGGCGCCCTGCGGTCGCTGAAGCGGCGGCTCGGTCCGCACCTCGCCCGGTTCCTTCAGAAGGACTGAACGAAGGACCGGGCACCCTTTTTTCATTGCACCGGGATAACGGTCCGTTCTTCCGGCACCCGCACTTCGTTGAGCAGGCCATGGAGATGAAGAGAAACGATCGGACGAGTATGCCGAATCCTCCGTCGGACACTCCGATCTACGAGACCGTGGTGCGCCTGTGGCAGGCCCACGGAAGGACCGTTCCAGCGCCCTCACCAGCGCATCCGGCCCGTCCCGCCCGGCCTTCGCGCGGCTGGGTGCGGGTGGATCCGGCGCCGCACCGGGGTCATTGACCGTCGGCGGGACACGCCCGCCTACGGCTCAATTCGCCGTCCCGCGGGCCCGGCGGCGGTGTGATTGACGCGTCATATTCCCCTCACCTTTAAGGGAGAAACGATGCGTCTTCGCGCATTCGCAGCCGCCACGGTCCTGGCCGGGACCGCGGTTCTGGGTTCCGCTGCCGTCGCCTCCGCGCAGGACGGTCCCGACGGCGCCACCGCCGCCGGGTTCGCCGCGAACAGCCCCGGCGTGCTGTCCGGGAACGTCGTCCAGGTTCCGATCGACGTTCCGGTCAACGTCTGCGGCAACTCGGCCAACGTGATCGGCCTGCTCAACCCGGCGTTCGGCAACGCCTGCGTCAACGGCTGAGCATCGCGAACACGGGCGTGCCCGGGCCTTTCGGCCCGGGCACGCTCATCGCACGCGGCACGCTCATCGCACACGGCGCGCGGGGAACTCGGCGAGGTGCACCAGGCTCTCCAGGGGGCCGCGCCGGAAGCGGGCGGTCCACAGGACGGCCAGCAGCATCGCGCCCGCGATGAAGGCGAGCAGCATCGGGAGGGCCGCCATCGTGTCGCTGTCGGCCGCGGGCACCGACCAGACGTCGGTCAGCAGCCAGAGCGCGACGATGTGCAGGGCATAGACGGTCAGCGCCATGGTGCCGACCGCGGCGACGGGCGCGAGGACCCGGGTGAGCCGCGGCATCCGGTCGACGACGGTCAGGCAGCACGCCAGGACCAGCAGCGCGACACCGGTGCTGCCGAGGACGGAGAACGTGCTCTGGCTGTGCGGCGCCGCCACCAGCAGCCACGCGAGCGGGGTGCTCGCGCCGCCGTAGGGATCGCCCACCGCGTCGGACCACCAGGCCGAGGAGGCCGAACCGCCGTCCGTGGCCGAGGCGATGAGGCTCACCGCGCCGGGCACCAGCCGCAGGGCCAGCCAGGACAGGCCGTAGCCGAGGACGGCGAGGCCCGTGCCGGTCAGGGCCAGCTTGGCGCGGACCCCCGGGCGGGTCAGGTCGAGGCGGGCGACCGCCATCCCCGCGAGCAGGAACGGCGCCCAGGTGAGCGCCGGGTACTCGCCGGTGAACAGCAGCTCCACGAGGCCGTCCGTGCCGGTGATCCGGGCCAGCGGGTCCGCGCTGATGAGTGTGTCCCCCCAGCTTCCCTCGTCGAGGGCCACCCGTATCGCGTAGAGGATCTGCGGCAGGAGCAGTGCTCCGGCGGCGGCGAGGAGCGCGAGTGTTCCGGCGCGCAACCGGTACAGCGGCAGGAGCAGCAGGAAGAGCAGACCGTAGAAACTGAGGATCACGTCGATGGACGTGTCCAGTGCCGTCAGGGCGTAGCCGAGGGCGATGAGCATGACGGCGCGGATCACGACGCGCGTCGTCGCCCGCCGGGCGGGCCGCCCCCTGCGCGGGCGGCGCCTGCCCATGATGAGGACCAGCGAGAACCCGGCGAGCACGCCGAACAGCGTGGCCGAGCGGCCGCGCGCCGCCTCCAGCAGAAAGCCCAGGGGCCCGCCCACCTCGGGGTCGGGGCCGACATGGACGGCGTACATGCCGAACACCGCGAGGCCACGGGCCAGATCGACGCCGACCAGACGCCCTGTCGCGGTCCGGGCCGAGGTCGGTTTCGGAGTCGGGGGAGAGGCGGCGGCGGAGGAGAGAGGAAAGGGGACCGCCGCCGCCTCGCGCAACGCCGCATGCGGCGGGACCGGAGAGCCTTCGTCTGTCATGGCTCCCAGGGTTCACGCGGCGGCCCCCCGCGCCCCACCCGCCGACCGGCCGAAGCCGCCCCCGCCGACCGGCCGGATCCCTGCCGTCCACCCGTCCGCGTACCGACGGACACCGCAGACGGCCGCCCGCGCGCGTGGTACGCATCGGATGACGGCACATGGCGAGCGGAGCGCGCATGATCCGGGTTCTGGTGGTCGACGACGAGGCACTCGTCCGTACGGGCTTCACGCACATCCTCGACGCCACCGAGGGCATCGAGGTGGTGGCGGCCGTCTCCGGCGGCCAAGCACTCGCGTCCGTACGGGAGTCGGAGCCGGACGTCGTGCTCCTGGACATCCGGATGCCCGACGTGGACGGGCTGACCGTGCTGGACGAGCTGCGCCGGCTCGACGACCCTCCGGTGGTGGCCATGCTGACCACCTTCGACGCCGACGAGTACATCGAGGCCGCGCTGCGGTCGGGCGCCGCCGGGTTCCTGCTCAAGGACACGGATCCGGAGCAACTGCCGTACCTGATCCGCACGCTGGCCGAGGGCGGGACCGTGCTCTCCTCGCGGGTGACGCGCACCGTGGTGAACGGTTTCCTCGACCAGGGCGGACGCGAGCCGGGCGCCGCCCTCCTCGTCGGCCGGCTGACCGGACGGGAGCGGGACGTCCTGGTCCTCATGGCCGAGGGGCTCGCGAACGCGGACATCGGCACCCGGCTGCACCTGAGCGTCGGCACGGTCAAGGGGCACGTCAGCGCGCTGCTGGAGAAGCTGGAGGTCGGCACCCGGGTGCAGGCGGCGCTGCTCGCCGAGCGCGCCGGAGTCCTCTGGCCCGACCAGGACCGGGACGGCCGGTGAAACCCTCCGACGCGGTGCTCGTGGCCGCCGCCCTGGCGGACGTCTGGGTCAACGTCGACGGCGAGGACCACAGCGCCATGGCCGCCGCGCTGCTCGGGGTGGCCGCGCTCACCGTGCGCCGCAGGCGACCGCTCCTCGTCTTCGCGCTGACCCTGCCCAGCGCCCTGCTCACCGACGCGGTCTTCGCCACCCTGGCCGCGCTCTACACGCTCTCCTCGCTCGCCCGGCACCGCAGCCTGCTGGTGTGCTGCGCCCTCGCGTTCACGGTCTGCGACTTCATGCCCTGGCCGTGGTCGACCCTGGAGACCGGCGAGCTCGGCCGGACCCACGCCCTCGTCAACATCACCTACACCCTCGCCACGGCCGCCGCCCCCGTCTTCCTCGGCCAGCTCGTCCAGGCCCACCGGGAGCTCTCGCTCCGCCTCGCCGAGATCACCGAGGCCCGCGAGCACCAGCAACTGCTCACCTCACAGGCCGTGCTGGCGAAGGAGCGCGCCCAGCTCGCGCGGGAGATGCACGATGTCGTCTCGCACCAGGTCAGCCTGATCGCGGTGCAGGCCGGGGCGCTCCAGGTGGGCAGCCGGGACGCCGACGCCCGGGCCGCCGGTGCCACGATCCGGCGGCTCAGCGTCCAGACCCTCGACGAGCTGCGGCACATGATCGGCGTGCTGCGCGCCTCCGGCAGCCGCCCCACCGAACTCACCCCGCAGCCCTCCCTCGCCGACCTCCACCAGTTGGTCGGGGCCAGCGGGATCGAGACGGAACTGGTCACGAACGTCTCCGGCGAACTCCCGCCGAGACTCCAGCGCGCCGTCTACCGCACGGTCCAGGAAGCCCTGACGAACGTACGCAAGCACGCGCCCGGCGCCACCGCCACGGTCCGCATCCAGCACCACGGCCCCCGGCTCCGCGTCACCATCACGAACACCACCCCCACCCGCCCGGCCCTGCGGCTGCCCGGCGCCCACCACGGCCTGATCGGCCTGGGCCAGCGCGCCGAGCTCCTGGGCGGCAGCGTCACGTCCGGGCCGACGTCCGACGGGGGGTTCGCGCTGCGGCTCGAGCTGCCGACGGGGAGCCCCGGCTGAGTTCCGCCGCGGTCGGCTTTGCCGAGTTCAGGTGTGGGGGGCGAGGCGGAGGCCGCCGGTGATGACGGCGCGGGCGACGTCCGGCAGCGCCTGGTCGTGACGCCAGGCGTGGGCGCGCAGGCGAAGCAGGGCGTCGTCGATGCCGATACCGAGCTGGACCGTGAGGATGCCGGCGGCCTGGTGGACTTCTTTGCGGTGGAGGTCGGCACCGCCCGTTCCGGTGACCATGGCGTGGGGTGGGGTGTGCAGGAGCAGGTCCAGGGCGATGCGGGCGAAGCGGGCGATGTCCTGGCGCTGACGTGTGGGCAGGGGGCCGGGCGTGGTGCGGTAACCGGTGAGGACACCGGCGGTGGCGACGCCCAGGAGCAAGGGGCGGGCGACGACGGCACGGGCCGGGGTGCCGCAGGCGGCCGGGGCGAACAGGGGCCAGCGATCAGCGGGTACGGCGTGCAGGTCGGTTTCGGCGATGATCCGACCGGTGCGGGCAGCGTCCAGGGTGGGTCCTTCGCCGAGGGAGTACTGCAGGTCTTCCAGAGTGCGGCCGAGCGTGTCGACCGGATCGAACCACAACAGTTCCGGTGGGCCGCGGGTGGGCAACAGGCTCAGTGTGACGCCGTTCAGACGCAACAGGCGTGCGGCGTCGGCGGCCTGGGCAACGGACAGGTCGGCTCCGGCGCGGGCGGCCTGGCGCAGGCGCTGTAGGAGTCCGGGGAAGTCGTCGCGGGCCATCACTCATCTCCTCGAGGCTGTAGCGGGTGCCCGGCCGCAGCCAGCGAGCGCCGCGTCACCGAGTGGGGTCGAGTAGCTCGGTGGGCACGTCGCCCCGGGCTATCCGGGCTGACAGCTCGGTGAGTTTCTGCTGCCTCGATCGGGCGTGGGCCCGCAGACGCTCGAAAGCCTCGTCCATGCTCAGCTGGAGGCGGGCGGCGAGCACGCCCTTGGCCTGTTCGATGACCAGACGGCTGTCCAACGCCCGCTGCAGCTGGGCGAGGACCGTGTCCTTGTCGGCCAGTTGCTGCTGGTGGGCCAGGGCCACGGCAGCGGCGTCGGCCAGGAACCGAGCCAGCCGCAGATCCCGCGCGCTGACGTCGGCCGGGCGGGTCATCATCAGGTTCATGGCGCCCAGGTACATCTGGGGCAGGCACAGGGACACCGCGGCGACCGCTGTGATGCCCGCCCGGCGGGCGTAGGGCGCGAAGCGCGGCCAGCGGAGACTGCCCGGCGGTTCGGTCAGCGACAGCACCGGCAGCGGTCGGCGGGCACGGGCACTGTCGAGGCAGGGGCCCTCCCCCAGAGCGGACTGCCCCCGTTCCAGGGCCAGGCACACTTCGTCCGAGGCGGTGACGTGGACGGGCTCGCGGGTGTTGCGGTCCAGGAGGGTGACTCCGGCGCAACGCACCGGCAGCAGCGCGACCACCTGGCCGGTCAGGTCGTGCAGCAGTTCGAGCGGATCGAAGTCCATGGGGCGGTGGGCGAGAACGAGGACGGCATCCGCGATGCGTGTTTCGCGGTCGGTGGTGGACATGCGGCGCCTGCCGGTCGGCCGGCTTCCGCCTGCCGACGCCGACGAGGTCCGGGCCTGCGGGGCGCTGGCGAAAAAGGGAGGCGACCTCATCGGAAGGCCCGGTCGTGCCCGCTGACGGGCAGTGCTTCAGCTCGCCCACTTCCTGAGTGCGCCCGTCGAAAGCCACCTCATCGCCGGATCCTGCCGGCCTGCGACGGCCTTACGGTACGAACGGCAGTTTACCCGCGCAGCAGAGGACGGAACAGGCAAGTACCCAGGTTTCTCAGGGCCGTTGCCGGGTCTTCCGGCACCTTGCCCGACTGAGCGACATCATCGCCCGCCGGCCGCATCGCCTCGAGGACCACCGGAGCCCCACGGCGGGCGGGCGAGCAGGGCACGGGCGAGGTCCACGACGGACACCTGCTGCGCCCGTGCCCGGACACGCAGCCACTGAAGAGCCTCGTCCACACCGATGCCCCGGGTCGCGGCGACCACCCCGGCGGCGATATCGACGTCGTCCTGGTCGGCGGTGGCCCGCACCCGATCAATGATGTCGTCCTCCATGTCGGCCAACAGCACCAACGTCGCGATCTGGGCGAACGCCTCCGCCTCGACGGGCGGCTCGATGCCGACGGCGGACCGGCGCTCCCGGTACAGGGTGAGGGTGCCGAGCGTGGCGGTGGCGGTGCACAGGGGATAGGCGAAGGCGGCGCCGGCACCGAGGCCGCCCGCGGTCTCGGCGAACAAGGGCCACGCGGCGCCGGACCGGTCGAGGTCGGACACGAGCACCGGCTCACCGGTGTCGAACGCGGCCACCGACGGCCCCTCGCCGGTGACGTACTGCGACTCCTCCACACGCCGGGCCCACGGGGAACTGCAAGCCAGCTCCATCGGGACCAGCCCGCCACCGTGCAGGGTGATCACGGCGGCGTCCGTACCGGGCAGGTCCCGCACGGCGGCATCGCAGACCGCGTCGGCGCAGCCACCGGAAGGGGCCTGGCGAGTGGCGTGCACCACGGCGTGCCACAACGGCTGGGCGGACCCCCCGTGCGACGCGGCGCGGGCCCGAACCGAATCACCCGGTATCGCCTGCCCGGCGGCCACCTCCCGGGCAGCGCGCTCGTACCGGGTGACGGCCAGCATCGCCCGGCGCACCAGCGCGGAGGGCTGCCGTGCGCGAGCCCCGGCAGCACCGTTGCCGGCGCCGCGCAGCACCTCGTACACCGATGTCACGTCCTCGACGTGGTGCAGAGCGCCCACCACGCGGCCGTCGGCGTCGGTCAGGGGGGAGTTGACCGGGCTCCAGATCCTGCGGCGGAAGATGTCGGAAGCCCGCGGGCCCGGGATGTTGTAGGGCTGGATCCCCATGTCATCGGGTGCCCTGCGGCTCAGCACCCGCTCCAGGGAAGCGGTCAGGTCACGCACGCCGGTCGCGCTGGCGTCCCTGGGATCGTCCGGAAACGCGTCGAACATGAACGCGCCGATCAGTTCGTCCCGCGACCGCTCGGTGGCACGCAGATACGCCTCGTTGGCCCCCCGGATGCGCCACTTCGTATCGAGCACCAGATACGGAGCCGTGGTCACCGTGAACAACCGGCTCCCGGACGTAGCCCTCAGCACCTCATGCACCGGCACTCACCCCCAGCCGGCCTTGAGCCCTCCACGGGTGCCTATCCGCAGGGTAGCTCTCCGTGCAAGGCAACGCGCCCCCCTGCAAGGACAGAGGCGATGAGGCCAACGAAGAAGCGCCCGAGCCGACCGAAGCCGACCCGAGCGCCAATGAGCAGGTCAGAGAGGGTGACCCCGCTCCTTCACCCGTAGACCGTGTGGGACTCGAACCCACAACCAATGGATTAAAAGTCCACTGCTCTGCCAATTGAGCTAACGGTCCACGCGCCGGCCCGCGCCGACGCACCCCCGAGCATAGCCCGCCGGGCCCGGAACACCGATCGGGTATCGGTGTTCCGGGGCGGGTCAGGAGCGGTTGAGGAACCAGTGCCGGGCCGAGACCAGCCACCACACGCCCGCGAAACCGAGCACGACGAGCACCGCGACGGGCGCGTAATTGAAAGTCTCCCAGGTCACCGGGGAGACCTGCGGAAGCATGAAGAGGATCGTGATCACGGCCACCCAGGTCACGGCGATCACGCCCACCGCACCGGACCAGCGGCCCAGGTGCCACGGCCCGCGTTCGAACGCGTCGCCCTTGCGCAGCCGCAGCAGCGTCGGGATGACGTACGCGATGTAGAGGCCGATGACCGCGATCGACGTCACCGCCGTGTACGCCGTGACGTTGATCAGATACGGCAGGCCCAGCACCAGCGCGCCCGCCGCCGCCAGCCACACCGCCGCGACCGGCGTCCGGGTGCGCGGGCTGACCGTGTGCCAGACGCGGGAGAACGGCAGGGCGCCGTCGCGCGAGAAGGCGTAGATCATGCGGGAGTTGGCGGTGACGGACGCCATCCCGCAGAAGAGCTGGGCGCCGATGACGACGAGCAGCAGCAGCTTGCCCGCCGTCGCGCCCAGCGCGTCGAGCAGGATCTGGGCCGGGGGCGCGCCCGTCGGCGATTCGAGCGCGCCGTTGTACGACTGGATCGCGAAGGTGAAGCCGAGGAGCAGGACGAATCCGGCGATCCAGGACGTCCAGATCGACTGGACGATGCCCTTCGGGCCCGCCGTGGACGCGTCGTGCGTCTCCTCGGTCATGTGGGCGGAGGCGTCGTAGCCGGTGAAGGTGTACTGCGCCATGAGCAGGCCGATCAGCACGACGTACACGCCGCTGCCCCAGCCCGTGTTGTTCACGAACTCGCCGAAGACGAACGACGCCGACCGGTGGTGGTCCGGCACGAAGGCCAGGGCGCCCACGATCACCGCGACCCCCAGCACGTGCCACCACACGCTGACGGAGTTCAGGAAGGCGACGATGCGCACGCCGAAGGTGTTGAGCAGGCCGTGCAGGACCAGGATCGCCGCGAAGAGCAGGATGGTCCGCCCCGGCGTCACCTCGAAGTCGAACTGGAGGTTCAGGTACGCGCCCAGGAAGGACGCCGCGCCGAAGTCGATGCCGGCGGTCACGGCGACCTGCCCGAGCACGTTGAACCAGCCGGTGAACCAGGCCCACGCGGCCGCGCTCTTCTCCGGCGCCAGCCGGTGCGCCCAGAAGTACAGCCCCGCCGAGGTCGGATAGGCCGAACAGATCTCGGCCATGGCCAGCCCCACGAAGAGGGTCATCAGGCCGACCGCGACCCAGCCCCAGGTGATCAGCACCGGGCCGCCGGTGTTCATGCCGAACAGGTACATCGTCAGGCAGCCGGAGAGCACCGAGATGATCGTGAAGGACACCGCGTAGTTCGAGAACGCGGACATCCGGCGGGCCAGGACCTGCGTGTACCCGAGCTGGGCGAGACGTTCCTCGTCGGAGCCGGGCGGCGCCGGGGGCGATGCCGGTGTCGGGGGCGGTTTCAGGTCAGCGGCGTCGCCGTCTTCTCTTGTCATGCCCCCAGCAATTCCCTTGCCGGGGGCGCGACATGCTCCTGATCAAGCGCAGGCCGGACCGAAAGGTCAGGACAGGCCGCCCGCGTAGTTCGTGTACCCGTCCCAGACCTGCGAGCGGGACGAGAACGACCCCTTGCCGTCGCCCACGTTCCGCCACACGCGGCCCGACGTGTCGTACGCCAACAGGTCGTTCTTCCCGTCGAAGTCGACGTCGCCGACACCGATGACCTTGCGGTACGAGGAACCCCACTTGGTGAAGACCGTCTTGCGGTCCCTGAGGGTGCCGTCGCCCGCGCCGTCGTAGCGGAACAGCGTGCCGTCCGTGCGGCGGGCGAGGACGTCACCGACGCCGTCGCCGTTCAGGTCGCCCGCGCCCAGGATCTGGTTGTACGTCTTCCAGGCCGAGCGGATCTTCTTGCCCGTGGCCAGCTTCCCGGCGGCCGTGCCCGCGAAGACGTACAGGTCACCGGTGGACTTCTTGCGGGCGATCAGGTCGGGGCGGCCGTCGCGGTTCAGGTCACCGGCCCACGTCAGGTAGTCGTACGCCGTCCAGCCCGTGCCGAGCGAGACATGGGCGCTTTTCGTGTTCACCGCGCCGCCGCAGGAACCGTCGTAGCGGTAGAGCGTGCCGGAGGAGGTGCGCACCAGGACATCGTTGCAGCGGTCGCCGGTCAGGTCGCCGAACGGGAAGAACCGGTTGCCGGTCGGCCAGCCGGAGCTGGAGGACGAGGACATGCCCCCGCCGCCGTGGAACTCGTCGGTGTGCAGGGTGCCCTTGGAGCTGAAGCCGTACAGCTCGCCGAAGCCGTTGCCGTCGTAGTCGCGGTACGTCGTCTTCGCACCGGCGACCTCCGTGGTGCCGGACCCCACCGTGCGGTAGCCGTCCCCGGCGTCCGCGGCGAGCGACCAGCTGTAGCGGCCGCCGTCCACGACCGAGCCGTCGTCCCGCTTGCCGTCCCAGGTCAGGGTGAGGTGCGCGCCCTGGGCCTGCCCCGCGGTGACGGTGCGGGCGGTGCGCCCGGACACGTCCTTGAAGGCCAGCTTCCAGCGGGCGGCGGGGCGGCTCAGCTGGAACGCGCCGTGCCAGACGTTCTGTTCGGCCTCGCCCGTCCAGCCCAGGTTGATGAAGTCGTCGGTGGTCGACTCGATCGCCGCGACCGGGGTGCGCGGCACTCCGGCGGGCCGGATGTGGATGCGCCCGCCGGCATCGGCCCAGGCGACGGTGCCGGTGTACCGGTCGACGTCCCAGGTGATGTGGCGCTGCGTCGGCAGATCCCCGGCGGGCAGGTCCGCGAAGTCACGGGTGGCGACGGAGGTGCCCGCGCCGCCGTGGAAGTCGGTCAGGAGCAGCTTGCCCGCGCCGCCGCGGTCGTGGCGGACCAGGAAGCCGTCACCGAGCAGCGCCTCGCCGCCCGAGGGCACGGTGATGTTCTTGCCCACCGTCAGGTCCCACACCCCGGCCTTGCCGGTGGGCCCGCAGTTCCAGTAGAGCCAACGCCCGAGCGCCTGAAGCTCCTTGGGCACACAGCCCGAGCCGAGCTTCACGTCGGCGGAGGTCTTCTTCGTCTTCAGGTCGTACGCGTTGACGCTGCCGGTCGTGGTCGCGGGCTTCCACTGCTTGGTTCCCCACAGGGCGGCGGCGGAGGTGGTGCGGGTGTGGATGATCTCGTCGGCGGAGTGCTCCTCGACGTCGCCGATGTACTGCTTCTTGCGGTCGGGCGACTCCATCAGGACGTAGCGGCCGGAGACGTCGTCGATCCGGGCGTCCGTGACCCCGGGCAGACCGACCATGGCGAAGGAGCCCCGGTCGATCGGGAGGTGCACCGAGCTGCCGGTCGAGTAGGCGGTCTGGCCGTTCCCCGTGCCGTGCAGCGCCACACACTTCGAGCCGGTCGCGCAGGCCGCGTAGTTGCTGCCGATGATGTGGCTCAGCGTCCGCTCGCCCGGCTTGCCGGACGCGTCCAGGTCGTACGTGTACAGGCCGAGCTCCGAGTCCCCCTCGTTCAGGGACGCCACGGACAGCCGGCCCGCGGAGACGGACAGGCCCTCGACGTCGGCCGTCACCGGGGGCACCGCGCGGACCACGGAGGCCCCGCCGTCCGGGCCGAAGCGGCGCACCGCCCAGTCCCCGGCGCCGCTGCCGCCGACGACGAGCACGCTGCCGTCGGGGGCCGTGGCCATCCGCTCGTCCGCGTGCGCGAGCAGTTCGGTGGCGCCCCCGCCGATCGTGACGTCGTACAGCTTCTGGCCCTGCGAGTAGGTGGGCTGGGCCTCCTGGTGGACGACGAGGATGCGGTGCCCGGCGAGCGCCATCCACGCCTTGGGCGTGCTGGTGGAGCCGGTCGGACCCGGCACCGAGGTGCGGGTGACGGGGGCGTCGGCGCGGCCCCGCTCGGTGGTGAACGCGGTGAGCCCGGCGGGCCGGTAGCCGAGCACCGTGTCCTTCGACAGGGCCAGGGCGGTGGGCAGTTCGCTGCGGTCGAGCGAGGCGAAGACCTCGGTGACGGCGCCGGTGGAGTAGTCGACGGCGTAGAGGTGCGCCCCGTCGGCGGCGAGGAACCGCAGCACCGCGCCGTGCCGGTCCTGGGCGACCTGACCGGTGATGGTCAGCCCTGGCGGCAGCGCGGTCGTGACCTGGTCGGTGCCGTCCGCCGCGATCAGGTGCACCGCGGTCGTGACGCCCTTGACGGTGTCGTTCTCCACAGTCATGAGGACGGACTCGTTGTACGTGTTCGGCCAGCTCTGCCCGGTCGGCACGGTGAACGGGCGCCTGTCCCCGGTGGCGAGGTCGGTGACGGTCACCGTGCGGGAGGGGGAGGCGGCCCGGATCGCGCCGAGCCCGGCGTTGAGCGTGCCGTTGGCCACCGACCGGCCCGCGTCGGCGGCGCCGTCGGTCCACTGCACACCGCTGGTGCCCTCCTGCATGTGGAGGTACCCGCTCTCACCCGCGGTGTACAGCGCCTCGGACCGCGGCAGGAAGCGCGGCTGCGCGGCGATCACCGACTCGGCGGGCCCGTCGGCGGCGCCGGCCGGAGCCCCGGCGGGCAGCAGCAACGAACCGGCCATGGCGGCCACGGCACCGGCCGCGAGCGCACGCGCGCGTGCCGGTCTCTTCTTCACGACCCTCATCGTGGGCCCTCCCCGAAACAGGCGCGCGGCACGGCGGTGCGGCGCGTCTCCAGTGCTTCGGAGGGTGTGGGGCCCCTCGGAACGCAAGTGATTGCCCGATGCACGGGCCCACGGAGCCTAGCAGCGTGAGCACGACAAAGCGGGCCCACCTCGGAAGGTGGGCCCGCTTCGGTGCGTCAGGGCCGATCGGCGATCAGCGCCGGGCTGTGTCAGCCGTTGCGCTTCCAGCGCGGCTTGTCGTCACGGCGGCCGAAGGACGAACCCGCGCCCGAGCCGGAGCCGGCGCGGTCGTCGCGGCGGCCGTAGGGACGGTGGCCGCCCGTGGAGGGACGGTCGTCGCGGCGGTCGCGGTTGAACGGACGGTCGCTGCCCCGGTGACCGCCGGAGGGGCGGTCGTCGCGGCGGAAGCCGCCACGGTCGTTGTCACGACGCTCGAAGGAACGACCACCACGGTCGCCACCCCGGTCGAAGCCGCCACGGTCGTTGTCGCGGCGCTCGAAGGAACGGCCGCCACGGTCGCCACCGCGGTCGTTGTCACGGCGGTCGTCGCGGCGGAAGCCGCCACGGTCGCCACCGCGGTCGTCACGGCGCTCGAAGGAACGGCCGCCACGGTCGTTGTCGCGACGGAAGCCGCCACGGTCACCGCCCCGGTCGTCACGACGCTCGAAAGAACGGCCGCCACGGTCGTCGCGACGCTCGAAGGAACGGCCGCCACGGTCGTCACGGCGCTCGAAGGAACGGCCACCGCGGTCGTTGTCGCGACGGAAGCCGCCACGGTCGCCGCCCCGGTCGTCACGACGGTCACGACGCTCGAAGTTGCCCCGCTCGTCACGGCGCTGGCGCGGCTCGTACGAGTTCGAGCGCTCGGTGCGCTCCTCCTGACGCGGCACCTCGGCGGCGGCAGCGGCGACGGCCTCGGCGGCGGCCTCGGTCGCGGCGGCCACGGCCGCGGCCACGCCCTCCTCGTCCTCGCCGCGGTCACGGGCGGCGCGGGCGGTGAGGCGGTCGGCCTCCTCGCGCAGCTCGGCGGCGCGCCGGGTGGCGCGCTCCAGCTGCTTGGTGAGGGAGGAGACCTCGCGCTCGGCCTGCTGCGCCGCGTTGCCCGCGGACTCGGCCTGGACCTCGGTCATCGAACGGGCGCCGGTGATCTCGGCGACCTCCGGGTCGAAGGCCGCGCCGCCCTGGATGATGTGACGCCCGGCGTCGACGCCCGCGTCCTCCATGAGGCGGAAGATCTGGCGGCGCTGGTGCGGCAGCGACAGGGAGACGACCGTGCCGGTGCGGCCGGCACGCGCCGTGCGGCCCGCGCGGTGCAGGTAGTCCTTGTGGTCGCCGGCCGGGTCCACGTTCAGGACCAGGTCGATGCCGTCGACGTGGATGCCGCGGGCGGCGACGTCGGTGGCGACCAGCGCGTTGACGTAACCGTCCTTGAAATCGGCGAGGGTGCGGGTGCGCGCGCCCTGCGTCATGCCGCCGTGCAGCGCGTCAGCCTTCACACCGGACTCACGGAGCTGCTCGGCGATGCGGTCGGCGCCCAGCTGGGTGCGGACGAAGATGATCGTGCGGCCCTTGCGGGCGGCGATGGCCGCGGTGACCGGCGCCTTGTCCTTCGGCTTCACGATCAGGATGTGGTGCGACATGGTCGTGACGGCGCCCTGGGCGGCGTCGACCTCGTGGCTGACCGGGTCGTTCAGGTAGCGGGTGACGAGCGTCTTGATCTCGTTCTCCATGGTGGCGGAGAAGAGCATCCGCTGGCCGCCGGCCGGGACCTGGTCGAGCAGCTCGGTGACCTCGGGCAGGAAGCCCAGGTCGGACATCTGGTCGGCCTCGTCGAGGACGGCGACCTCGACGTTGCTGAGGTCGGCGGCGCCGCGGTTGATGAGGTCGCGCAGGCGGCCCGGGGTGGCGACGAGGATGTCGACGCCGCGCTCCAGGGCGTAGATCTGGTTGCCCATCGAGGTACCGCCGCAGACGACCTTCATCTTCAGGCCGACCTGGTCGCCGTAGGGCTGCAGGGCGTCCGCGACCTGCATCGCGAGCTCACGGGTCGGGGTGAGGATGACGGCGCGCGGCTTGTGCTTCTCGCTGCGGCCGCCGGCCAGACGCGACAGCGTCGGCAGACCGAAGGAGAGGGTCTTGCCGGAGCCGGTGCGGCCACGGCCGAGGATGTCCTTGCCGGCCAGGGCGTCCGGGATGGTCGCGGCCTGGATCGGGAAGGGGGTGGTCACACCGTTCTGCGCGAGCTTGCGCACGACGCCCTCGGGCAGACCGAGGTCCGCGAAGGTGATGGTGGGCTCGTCGCTCTCGACGGCCTCGTCGGCGGCGTCGGCCTCATCGGCGGCGTCGGTGATGGTGTCGGTGGTGACCGCGGTGTCCAGGGTCTCGACGGTCTCGGCAGCCTCTACGGACTGCTCGGCCTCGGCCTGCTCGGACACGGTGTTTTCAGTGGAAATGGACATGCGAAATGCGAAACCTTCCGGAGTCTCGGCACGCGCCCGTCAACTCCGTGTAATTGCGCTTTCGCAAGTCGACCGCCTCAATGCGGTCCAGCCACGGCAAGGGAGAGTACGCGCCACGCGGCGCTCTCTTGACGGCGCCGGGCAAATGGGATCAAACGATCTACCACCATACGCACCCCCCACCCCCCAAGGCAAACCGCCTCCCTGAGAGCCCGGTCACAGACCCCCCCTGGCGCACCTATGCGGGGTCCCCCGCCTGGGGCGCGGGCACCCCGTCCGCCGAGGGGCCGGACTGCTCGTGGGCGGACGACGACGGCTCGGCGGTGGTGGGCGACGGGGTCGGCGAAGGCGTCGGCGGCTCCTCGGTGGGCTGCGGCGAGGACGGCGTATCGCGCGGCGACGAGGGCCTGGCCGACGTCGAGGCGCGTGCGGACGTCGCGGTCCCCCGGCTCGGCGGCGCGGTCGCCGGTCCCGACCCGGTCGCCGAGGGCGTCGGGGTGGCGGCGCCCGACGCCTCGTCCGCCGGCGGGGCGGAGGAGTCACCGGCCTGCGTGTCCACCCCGCCCGCGCCGTCGGAGACCACCGTCCCGCCGTCCGGCGCGGTGCCCGCGCTCCGCGGCGAGGAGGACGGCGACGGCGTCGCGGGGCGGCCGTCGTCGGCGACGCTCATGCACCCGGCGGCCGCGGCGACGGCGACCGTGGTCACGGCGAGCCGGCCGACCGACCGGAGCAGGAAGCGGGGGTCGCGGACATCGCGAGGGTCGCGGGAACCACGGGTGACGGACAGCTGGCGCACGGGCGGGCACCTCCGGTGAATCCGGCAGGAGACGAGGTCACCGTCCCCAACTGGCGGGCCCCTCGGGAGGACACGCACGGGCACACGGACGGGACACGGCCGTCACCGGCACCGCACAAACCCCGCACAAAGAACGCCCGTCAGCCGTAACCCAGGGCGTGCAACCGCGCGTCGTCGATCCCGAAGTGGTGCGCGATCTCGTGCACCACGGTGATCTCCGTCTCCGCGACCACGTCCTCCCGCGACGCGCACATGCGCAGCGTCGGACCCCGGTAGACCGTGATCCGGTCCGGGAGCACGCCGGCGTACCACTCGCCCCGGTCGGTCAGGGGAGTGCCCTCGTAGAGCCCGAGCAGTTCGGGATCGTCCGCGGGCGGCTCGTCCTCCACGAACACCGCGACGTTGTCCATCAGCCGCGTCAACTCGGGCGGAATCCGGTCGAGCGCTTCGGCCACCAGTTCCTCGAACTCCTCGCGCGTCATCTCCAGCACCCGTCCATTGTCCGGTACAACCCGCATATCGACCCGTCCACTTGGGCATACGGGAGCAATGGCCCGCTCGCCCTCAGCAGCGACCCGTCGAGCCCTCCGCCGGATCCGGGGGCTCCACCGCCCCGGGCCCGCACGCCTCACCCTGGAACTGGTCCATCAGCCCCACCCGTACGCGCGCGCCCTCGGCCTCGTCGCGGTGGTGCTGCTCGGCGCCTGGCTCGGCCTGCTGATCGTCGGCAGCGTGCGGGCCCCGGTGGGCCCCATGGACACCAAGATGACCCTGCGCCCCTCCCTCACCGGCGGCACCAAGATCAACGTGTCGCCGCTCGGCGCCCTGGAACTCGACTCGCACACCGCCCCCATCCGCCTCGACGTGGACGTGGACCAGCTCGACCCGGCCCGCTCCCAGGAACTGGTCGACCACCCCGAGCGCTTCTCGGGGCTCCAGGACGAGGTGGCCCGCGACGTGGAGCACGGCACCGCCGATCTGGCGATCCGCTCCTGCGTGGCGGTGGTCTCCGGCGCGACGGCGCTCGGCCTCGCGGTCTACCGCCGCCCGCGCCGCGCCCTGGCCGCCGGCGGACTCGCCCTCGCCCTCCTCGCGGCGTCGGGCGCGACCGCGTACGCCACCTGGAACCCGAAGTCGGTCCTGGAGCCGAAGTTCTCCGGACTGCTCTCCTCGGCACCCTCCGTCGTCGGCAACGCGCGCTCGATCGTCACCGAGTTCGACGTCTACCAGCAGGAGTTGGCCCGGCTGGTCACCAACGTCACCCAGCTCTACGACGTGACGTCCACGCTGCCCACGTACCAGCCGGACCCCTCGACCATCCGGGTCCTGCACGTCTCGGACATCCATCTCAACCCGGCGTCCTGGAAGATCATCGCCTCGCTCGTGCGGCAGTACCGGATCTCGGTGATCGTCGACACCGGCGACACGATGGACCACGGCTCGGCCGCCGAGAACGCCTTCCTCGACCCCGTCAAGGACCTGGGCGCGCCCTACGTCTGGATCCGCGGCAACCACGACTCGAAGACCTCGACGCAGAAGTACCTCTCCTCGCGCACCCGCTTCCCGAACGTCCACGTCCTCGACGACGGCCGCGCGGTCACGGTCGCCGGGCTGCGCTTCGCCGGCACCGGCGACCCGCAGTACACGCCGGACCGCTCGACCGTCGCCCAGGGCGATCCGGCCGAACGGATGGCGGGACTGCGGCTCGCCTCGGCCATCCGCGACCAGGAGGCGGCGGGCACCCCGGTCGACGTCGCCCTCGCGCACGAGCCGGCCGCCGCGAAGGAGGTCGACGGCACCGTCCCGCTGGTCCTCGCGGGCCACATCCACCGCGAGCAGATGGACGTCCTCCCGCTCGGCACCCGGCTGCGGGTCGAGGGCTCGACCGGCGGCAGCGGACTGCGCGCCGTCGACAACGCGAACGGCCACCCCGATCCGGTCGAGGCGTCGGTGCTCTACATGGACCGCGCCACCAAGCGTCTCCAGGCCTGGGACGAGATCCGGCTGGGCGGTCTGGGTCTGACGAAGGCCGAGGTCAGCCGCCATCTGCCCAAGGAGAACCAGCCCGGCGCCACGCCCTCGCCGAGCGCGCCGAGCGGGTCCCCGTAAACCGTTTTGGCGATAGCTCCCCGCATCCCATATGCTTCTCACGTCCCCGACGCGCTGCGAAGCGCGCAGGCGGGCCGATAGCCCTCATCGTCTAGCGGCCTAGGACGCCGCCCTTTCAAGGCGGTAGCACGGGTTCGAATCCCGTTGGGGGCACGCAAAACCGTGTGCGACACTGTTGCACGCAACAGCTGGGTCCTGTGGAGCAGTTTGGAGTGCTCGCCACCCTGTCAAGGTGGAGGCCGCGGGTTCAAATCCCGTCAGGACCGCTGCAGTTCCTCGGAACTGCGTGGCTGGGTAGCTCAGTTGGTACGAGCGATCGCCTGAAAAGCGATAGGTCGCCGGTTCGATCCCGGCCCCAGCCACTTCATCGAAGGCCCCGTCTCCGGACGGGGCCTTCGGCGTTCCTCCGTCAGGTGTTCACACCGCCGCCGCGTGCAGCGGCTGGGTGCCCCGGCCGCCCGGGTGCCGGTGCCGCCAGAACCAGAACAGGCCCGACGAGAGCACCGCCCAGCCGGCCAGCACCAGGAACGGGAACGCGTGCTGGTGGCCCTGGAAGTAGACCGCCGTGTGCTGCGCGTTCACGGACGCGCCCGGCGGCAGCCACTGGCCGAGCCGGCCGAGGGCCGTCGGCAGCAGCGGGGGCGCCACCGCGCCGCCCGACGCCGGGTTGCCGACCAGGACCAGCAGGCCCCAGGTCGGGATCATCGCCCAGCGGTGGAAGAACGTGTTGAACATCGTGAAGACCATCCCGCACGTGAACATCGTCAGCGAGAGGATCAGCCACGACTCCACGAACGGCAGATCGAGCGCGCCGAGCCCCCAGTCGACGACCGCCGCCACCGCGAACCCGCCGAGCAGCGCGTACGCGATCGTGGCCACGATCCGCTCCGCCGGGTTCAGGCCGCGCGCGTGGACGCTCAGCTGGATCGCCCCGACGAAGCCGATGATCACGGCCGCCAGCGAGATGTAGAAGATCGCCAGGCCGCGCGGATCGCCGCTCTGCAGCGGGTTCAGGTCCTTCACCGTCACCGGGATCCCGGTCTCCTTGCTGACCTGCGGCGCCGACTCCGTGAAGACCTGGGCGACCGAGACCCCGGACGCGCCGGAGACCTCCAGATCGACCCGGGCGCCGTCGTCCCGCACGTCCAGGACCGCGTAGATCCGCTGCTCGTCGATGGCGTCGCGGGCCGCCTCCCGGGTGGCGTAGTGCTTGAGGTCGAGCTGGGCGTCCAGCGCCTTCTCCATCGCCCCGACGAACGCGCTGCGCCGCGCCGCGTCCCGCTCGCCGGTGACGCCGGTGGGGATGTGGTGCGGGGTCGGGTTCGCCATGGAGTACGTGTAGGAGGCGGCGAACAGGGCCGCCGCCGCGGCCAGGATGAGCGTCAGGACGACCGCGGGCAGGAACGGCGACTTCTTGAAGCCCGCCCAGCGGTCCGCCCGGGTCGGCGGGCGGCCGTGCGCACCGTGCGCGGGGTGGCTCGCGGGCTCGCCGGGCTCACCGGGCTCGCCGTGCGGCGGATGGGGGCGCGGTTGTTCCTCGTCGGGCAGCGGCGACATACCTGCACGCTAATTCAGTCATAAGCCGCATACATCCCGAGAGCGGTGCGCGGCGCCGACCCAGCCAAAACCGTTCGCCACGGATTTCCCCGAGGTGAGATCCTGGAGCACGTATGTCTACGCAGCCTGCTCCCGCCGCCGATCAGTTCGCCGCCCTCGCACGGCGGCTCTCCGAGCTGTCCCTCCGCGACGCGCACCGGCTCGGGCGCAGGCTCGAGGGTGCCCGCAAGATCCGCAAGCCCGAGGCCCGCGCCGCCGTCCTCGCCGAGATCGACGCCGAGGCCGAGAAGGCCGGGGTCCGCACGGCCGTACGCCGCGAGCGCCGCGAGGCCCTCGACGTCACGTACCCCGAGCAGCTTCCGGTCAGCCAGAAGAAGGACGAGATCGCCGACGCGATCCGCGACCACCAGGTCGTGATCGTGGCCGGTGAGACCGGCTCCGGCAAGACCACGCAGATCCCCAAGATCTGCCTGGAGCTCGGCCGGGGCGTGCGCGGCATGATCGGGCACACCCAGCCCCGCCGGATCGCGGCCCGCACGGTCGCCGAGCGCGTCGCCGACGAGCTGCACACACCGCTGGGCGAGGCGGTCGGCTGGAAGGTCCGCTTCACGGACCAGGTCGACCAGGACGGCACGTTCGTCAAGCTGATGACGGACGGCATCCTGCTGGCCGAGATCCAGACCGACCGCGAGCTGCGCGCCTACGACACGATCATCATCGACGAGGCCCACGAGCGGTCGCTCAACATCGACTTCCTGCTGGGCTATCTGGCGCAGCTGCTGCCGAAGCGCCCGGACCTGAAGGTCGTCATCACCTCGGCGACGATCGATCCCGAGCGCTTCTCGCGCCACTTCGGCGAGGCCCCGATCGTCGAGGTCAGCGGCCGCACGTATCCGGTCGAGGTGCGCTATCGCCCGCTCCTCGAAGAGGATTCGGACGACTCCGACCGCGACCAGATCACCGCGATCACGGACGCGTGCGAGGAGCTGATGGCCGAGAGCGCCGACGGCGACATCCTCGTCTTCCTCTCGGGCGAGCGCGAGATCCGCGACACGGCGGACGCGCTGGAGAAGAAGAAGTACCGATTCACCGAGGTACTCCCCCTGTACGCGCGCCTTTCGCACGCCGAGCAGCACCGGGTCTTCCAGCGGCACACGGGCAGACGCATCGTGCTCGCGACGAACGTCGCGGAGACCTCGCTGACCGTCCCCGGCATCAAGTACGTCATCGACCCGGGCACCGCCCGCATCTCGCGGTACAGCCACCGTACGAAGGTGCAGCGGCTGCCCATCGAGCCGGTCAGCCAGGCCAGCGCCAACCAGCGCAAGGGCCGCTGCGGCCGTACGAGCGACGGCATCTGCATCCGCCTGTACAGCGAGGACGACTTCCTCGCGCGCCCGGAGTTCACGGACGCCGAGATCCTGCGCACGAACCTGGCCTCCGTCATCCTCCAGATGACCGCGGCCGGCCTCGGCGACATCGAGAAGTTCCCCTTCATCGACCCGCCGGACCACCGCAACATCCGCGACGGCGTGCAGCTCCTCCAGGAGCTGGGCGCGCTCGACCCCGCCGAGAAGGACCACCGCAAGCGCCTCACGCAGCAGGGCCGCAAGCTCTCCCAGCTGCCCGTCGACCCGCGCCTGGCCCGGATGGTCCTGGAGGCGGACAAGAACGGCTGTGCGCGCGAGGTCATGGTGATCGCGGCCGCGCTCTCCATCCAGGACCCGCGCGAGCGCCCCTCCGACAAGCAGGCGCAGGCCGACCAGCAGCACGCCCGCTTCAAGGACGAGACCAGCGACTTCCTGGCGTTCCTGAACATGTGGCGCTACGTGCGCGAGCAGCAGAAGGAACTGGGCTCCTCGGCGTTCCGCCGCATGTGCAAACGCGAGTTCCTGAACTTCCTGCGCATCCGCGAGTGGCAGGACATCTACACGCAGCTGCGCACGGTCGCCAAGCAGATGGGCATCCACCTCAACGAGGACGACGCCCCCGGCGACTCCATCCACCTCTCCCTCCTGTCCGGTCTGCTCTCGCACATCGGCATGAAGGACGTGAAGGAGTCCAAGGAGTCGCAGGCCAAGGACCCCAAGCAGGCGGGCCGCGACCGCGGGCGGAACGAGTACATCGGCGCGCGCAACGCGAAGTTCGCGATCTTCCCGGGCTCGGCCCTCTTCAAGAAGCCGCCGCGGTTCGTGATGTCGGCCGAGCTGGTCGAGACGTCCCGGCTCTGGGCGCGGGTCAACGCGCGGATCGAGCCCGAATGGGTCGAGCCGCTCGCCGAGCACCTGCTCAAGCGCACGTACAGCGAGCCGCACTGGGAGAAGGACCAGGCCGCCGTGATGGCGTACGAGAAGGTGACGCTGTACGGCGTCCCGCTCGTCGCCCAGCGGAAGATCAACTACGGCCGGATCGACCCCGAGGTCTCCCGCGAACTGTTCATCCGCAACGCCCTGGTGGAGGGCGACTGGCGGACGCACCACAAGTTCTACGCCGACAACCGCAAGCTCCTCACCGAGGTCGAGGAGCTGGAGCACCGGGCGCGGCGGCGCGACATCGTGGTCGACGACGACACCCTGTTCGACTTCTACGAGCAGCGGGTCCCCGAGCACGTCGTCTCGGGCGCCCACTTCGACTCGTGGTGGAAGCACAAGCAGAAGGAGGAGCCCGAGCTCCTCGACTTCGAGCGCTCCATGCTCATCCGCGAGTCCGCGGAGGCGGTCACCAAGGCCGACTATCCGGACAGCTGGCGGCAGGGCGCGCTCAAGTTCCGGGTGACGTACCAGTTCGAGCCGGGCGCGGACGCCGACGGTGTCACCGTCCACATCCCGCTCCAGGTGCTCAACCAGGTGACGGACGAGGGCTTCGACTGGCAGATCCCGGGCCTGCGCGAGGACGTGGTCGTGGAGCTGATCCGCTCCCTGCCCAAGCCGATCCGCCGCAACTACGTGCCCGCGCCGAACTACGCGAAGGCGTTCCTGGAGCGCGCCGTACCGCTCCAGGAGCCGCTGCCGGCCACGCTCGCGCGCGAGTTGCAGCGGATGGTCGGCGTGCCGGTGCAGGCCGGTGACTTCGACCTCACCCGCGTACCGGACCACCTGAAGATCACGTTCCGGATCGTCGACGAGCGGCGTCGCAATCTCGCCGAGGACAAGGACCTGGAGGCGCTGAAGCTCCAGCTGCGCCCGAAGGCCCGCCAGGCCATCTCCAAGGCCGCGGCCGCCACCGCCGAGCGCGCGGGCGGCCCGTCGGTCGAGCAGAAGGGCCTGACGGACTGGACGATCGGCACCCTGTCGAAGGTCTTCGAGACCCGCCGGGCGGGCCAGCCGGTGAAGGCGTACCCGGCACTGGTCGACGACGGGGACACCGTGTCCGTGCGGCTCTTCGACAGCGAGGCCGAGCAGGCGCAGGCGATGTGGAAGGGCACCCGCCGGCTCATCCTGCGCAGCATCCCGGTGAACCCGGCGAAGTTCGCCTCGGACAAGCTGAACAACGCGGCGAAGCTGGCCCTGTCGGCGAACCCGCACGGCTCGGTCCAGGCCCTCTTCGAGGACTGCGCGTCGGCCGCCGCGGACAAGCTCATCGCGGACTTCGGCGGCCCGGCCTGGGACGAGGCGTCGTACCGGGCGCTCTACGAGCAGGTGCGCGCGGAGATCGTCGACACGACCGTGCACACCGTCGACCAGGTGCGGCAGGTGCTCGCCGCCTGGCAGGCCTGCGAGCGCCGGCTGAAGTCCATGCGGAGCCCGACGCTGCTGGCCAACCTCCAGGACGTGCGCGCCCAGCTGGACGCCCTGGTGAAGCCCGGCTTCGTCACGGCCACCGGGACGCGCCGCCTCGGCGACCTGATGCGCTATCTGGTCGCGGCCGACCGGCGCCTTCAGCAGATGCCGACGGGCGCCCAGCGGGACACCTCCCGCATGGAGAAGGTCCACGAGATGCAGGACGAGTACGCGTGGCTGCTGGAGCAGCTGCCGCAGGGCCGGCCGGTGCCGCGGGCTGTCCTGGACATCCGCTGGATGATCGAGGAGCTGCGGGTCAGCTATTTCGCGCACGCCCTGGGCACCGCGTACCCGGTCTCGGACAAGCGGATCGTGAAGGCGATCGACGCCCAAGTGCCGTGACGGAGCAGGCACGCTGGGTGAGTTCGACCGGCGGGCCTGCACTGCTGTAGAGTCCTGTCTCGCAGCGCAACGGAGAAACAAAGCGCCGCAAAGCCTGGTCCTGTGGAGCAGTTTGGAGTGCTCGCCACCCTGTCAAGGTGGAGGCCGCGGGTTCAAATCCCGTCAGGACCGCAGTGGAGAAGCCCCGCACCGATGGTGCGGGGCTTCTCGCGTTCCCGGGGCCGCCCTTGACGCCGCCCCGGCCGCCCGGTAGGCCGGAACGACAACCCGGCCCGAGGCCAGGAGGCGATCCCCGTGGCGGCAGCGAGACACGAAGCCCGGCATGAGACGCGCGCCCTGCTGCGCGCCCACCTCTCCGCCGCGTCCGGCCACCGCCACCTCACCCGCCACTGCCCGGTCTGCAACCGCCTCCTGCGGCTCGCCATGGCCCCGACGGCGGACCCGGCGGGACCTCCGGCCGTGGACACCGCCACAGGGGCCCTGGAGGGCCGCGAGAGCGCCCCGGAGGGCGGTGGGGACGAAAGTCCCCCGAAGGCATGACCAAAGCCGACCCACGGGCCCCTCAACTGGTGGGACTCTGAAGAGAGTCGGGAGGGCGCGGGGGTGACACGGAAGCGCCGGCGCCTCCTCTAGCGCACCTGTGTCATCCTCAACAAGCTGCAGGTCGTGTGACGGGTGTCACCGAACTAGTTTTGGAAACACCGTTTCTTACACCCCTCCTACAACTCCTCAATTTAATATGTGCAATTGCACCACCTTCACAGGCGTCCGCCAGGGACCGATCAAGGTCCGACAAGAGCACGCACAGATCCCCGCCGCAGAGGGGCCCACGCGCACAAAAAAGATCGCGCTGGACCCGGCGGAGTCCAGCGCGATCGACGACGCGCCCGTGCCGCTGTGGAGATGACGCTTCAGCGGGCTCTTCGGAAGAAGGGGGTCTGTTGGGGCAGACCCGCGTCAAGTGGAGCTATGGGGTGGGCGCGGTACGGGTTGGGGGGCCCGAAACGCCCGATAATGCAGCGATATGCGGTGCCTCAGGCCTCGCTGCGCTGCTGGGGGATGCCCGCCAGCAGTGCGCGGACCTCGGCCTCGCGGTAGCGGCGGTGTCCGCCGAGCGTGCGGATCGACGTGAGCTTGCCAGCCTTCGCCCAGCGCGTGACCGTCTTCGGGTCGACGCGGAACATCGTGGCGACCTCAGCCGGGGTCAGCAGCGGCTCGGCATCAGGGGTGCGAGCGGTCATGAGCGGCCTCCTCGGGAGAACCGAACCTTCTCGGTTCTTTCCTTTAAATTCTGCACCTTGACCCGCGTTGCCCGATATGGCGGACACGGGTCGAGTCGGTTATAGGACGAACGGCTTGTCCTCGGCACTACAACTACACCATCCGTCCAGCCGCGTCGGCCAAACCGATGGAATTGCCCTCCCAGGTGTTCATCAGCGACGGAAGCCGATGGACCATGCCATAGCGGACAGTCACGCCACAGTGACGATCAGTCACAGAGCGATCAGGAGTCATCAGACCCCCCACAGACAGTGCAATGCTGAGCAATCCGTCCATGGTTGGACTTAGATGGACGGATGGAGCCCTCCCCGGACTCCTTGTCCTATTTTGGCACGAGGAGGGGTGATGGACGCAAGGGCCCAGTAAGTGCGGTCCGTCACGCTTGGGCTATAAGCCCGGATCGGGACGTAGGTCCTAAGACCGCCGCACAGGACGTCAGTTGGCGTACTGCCGGTCCCGCACCGCGCGCCAGCGCTCCACCAGCCGCGTGTACGCCTCGCCCGCCCCGTCGCCGTCACCCGAGCGCAGCGCCGCGATGCCCTCGGCCACGTCCGCCGCCGAGTGGTCCTCGTCCAGCAGCCCGGCCGGCAGCGCGTGCACCAGTCCGCCGTAGTCCAGTTCGACGTACGAGCGCGGGTGGAACTCCTCCAGCCAGCGCCCCACATCTACCAGGCCGTCGATGAGCGGCCCCTCGTCGATCGCGTCCCGCAGCGCCCGGAGCCCGCGCGCCACCCGCCGCCGGGCCTGCACCATCGGGGTCCGGTAGCGCAGGTACGGGGCGTCCGCGCCGCTCTTCGGCTCGTACTCCCGCTCCTCGTCGGCGACGAGCACGAACCAGTTCAGCGGCACCTGCCAGATCGACGTCCGGATCCAGGGCCGGGCGTCGGGGTTGCGCTCCAGCCAGCGTTCGTAGTCGGCCGCCGCCTGCCGGCGCACCACCGGCGGCAGCACCGCGTCAAGCACCGGGGTGGGCAGCTGCTCCGGCAGCTCGCCCAGCGCCTGCCAGCCGCGCAGCCGGGTCCGCCACGGGCACACGCACAGCACTCCGTCGACCTCGATCACGAACGCGTCGTCGCTCTCGTGCACCGGCACCGCGACCGGCGGCGTGGGCACCAAGTCGGCCAGCGAACGACGGAGTTCGTCCTGGTAGGACGGGCGGCGCTCCCGGCGCGCGTAGCGCTCCCAGTGGCCGCGCTCCGGCTGCGGGAAGGCCGCGAGCGGTTCATAGACGCGCAGATACGCCGCGTACGGGACGGTCACCGACGACACCTTGGGCACGGCTGCTTCCTCCCCCGCCCGAAGGCTGGAAACCCTGAAACCACTGCATATCGTCGCACTCGTCCCGGCACCGGGACGCGGCGGGATTCGACGGTACGTCGGGGGGCCACCGACGCGAGAGAGTGACCCTCGGCACTGCGCCCGTGGCGGGCCCCCGCAAGTCCTAGTCTCTTGCCACGCACCACCACGGACGCCCGCCACCCGTACGGGAATCCGCTCAACCGCCGCTATGTACTTGGGAGTCACCACAGTGACCGATGTGACCGGCGCGCCTGCTGACGTACTCCAGACCCTCTTCCACTCGGATCAAGGGGGCCACGAGCAGGTCGTTCTCTGCCAGGACCGGGCCAGCGGCCTCAAGGCCGTCATCGCCCTCCACTCGACCGCCCTGGGCCCGGCCCTCGGCGGCACGCGCTTCTACCCCTACGCCTCCGAGGCGGAGGCCGTCGCCGACGCGCTCAACCTCGCCCGCGGCATGTCGTACAAGAACGCCATGGCCGGGCTCGACCACGGCGGCGGCAAGGCCGTGATCATCGGCGACCCGGACGTCGTCAAGAGCGAGGAACTGCTGCTCGCCTACGGCCGGTTCGTGGCCTCGCTCGGCGGGCGCTACGTGACCGCGTGCGACGTCGGCACCTATGTGGCCGACATGGACGTCGTCGCGCGCGAGTGCCGCTGGACGACGGGCCGCTCGCCGCAGAACGGCGGGGCCGGCGACTCGTCCGTCCTCACCGCCTTCGGCGTCTTCCAGGGGATGCGGGCCAGCGCCCAGCACCTGTGGGACGGGCCGTCGCTGCGCGGGCGCACGGTCGGCATCGCGGGCGTGGGCAAGGTGGGGCACCACCTGGTCGAGCACCTGCTGGCGGACGGCGCCGAGGTCGTGATCACCGATGTGCGCCCCGAGTCGGTGCGGCGGATCACCGATCAGCACCCCGGGGTGCGGGTCGCGGCGGACACGGACGCCCTGATCCGGGAGCCGGGACTCGACATCTACGCGCCGTGCGCGCTCGGCGCCGCGCTGAACGACGAGACCGTCCCGGTCCTGACCGCGAAGGTGGTGTGCGGCGCGGCCAACAACCAGCTCGCGCACCCGGGCGTCGAGAAGGACCTCGCCGACCGCGGGATCCTCTACGCGCCGGACTACGTGGTGAACGCGGGCGGTGTCATCCAGGTCGCCGACGAGCTGCACGGCTTCGACTTCGACCGGTGCAAGGCGAAGGCCGCGAAGATCTTCGACACCACGCTCGGGATCTTCGCTCGCGCAAAGTCTGACGGGATTCCGCCAGCCGCGGCGGCCGACCGGATCGCCGAACAGCGGATGGCGGAGGCGCGCGGCCGGGGGTGATCGGCCTCCCCGCGTAAGAAGAGTCACGCCGATCGGCGGGTCGCCCGCCAAGAAGAGGTTAAAATCGCAGCTGACCAGCGAGGACAGGGCTCCTTGCTGGTCCTGTGCACAGGCGCGTCCTGCGGGCGACGTACCGTATGGGCGTGGGCTCAGGTACCGTGGAAGCCCTACGGACCGGTCTCTCTGCGGAGAGCCCGTTCCAGATCATGAACGCGTGTCAAGACTCTGGGGCCGTGAAGCCCCATCACCGAGGGGGTCGAGCCATGGGGCGCGGCCGGGCAAAGGCCAAGCAGACGAAGGTCGCCCGCCAGCTGAAGTACAGCAGCGGCGGGACTGACCTGTCGCGTCTGGCCAATGAGCTGGGCGCATCGACGTCGAATCCAGTATCGAATCAGCCGCCGAACGGTGAGCCTTTCGAGGACGACGACGAGGAAGACGACCCGTACGCCCGCTATGCGGATATGTACGACGACGACGAGGAAGACGACTCTGACGAGTCGGGCCCTTCGTCGCAGCGCCGCGGCGCTTGACCTCGTAACACTGAGCGTTTTCAGCGCGTAACCCGCTTCTGACAACCGCTGCACTCACCCGGTCCGGGGTGTCACCACCACGGACCGGGTTTTGTGCTGCTTCGCTCGGGTTACTTGGCGTAGTCGCCCGTGAGCTCGGCGCCCGTCGCACGGTCGCCGCGGTCGGTGATCTCACCGGCCACCCAGGAGTCGACCCCGCGGTCGGCGAGGGTCGCGAGGGCGACGTCCACCGAGTCCTGCGGGACGATCGCCATCATGCCGACGCCCATGTTCAGCGTCTTCTCCAGCTCCAGGCGCTCGACGGAGCCGGTGGTGCCGACGAGGTCGAAGATCGGGTCCGGGGTCCAGGTGGCGCGGTCGACCGTGGCGTGCAGGCCGTCCGGGATCACCCGGGCCAGGTTGGCCGCGAGGCCGCCGCCCGTGATGTGGCTGTAGGCGTGGACCTCGGTGGTGCTGGTCAGCGAGAGGCAGTCCAGCGAGTAGATCTTGGTGGGCTCGAGCAGCTCCTCGCCGAGCGTGCGGCCCAGCTCGTCCACGTGCCGGTCGAGCGTCAGGCCCGCGCGCTCGAGGAGGACGTGGCGGACCAGCGAGTACCCGTTCGAGTGAAGACCGGAGGACGCCATGGCGATCACCGCGTCACCCGTACGGATGCGGTCCGGGCCCAGGAGGTTGTCGTACTCCACGACGCCCGTGCCGGCGCCCGCGACGTCGAAGTCGTCCGCGCCGAGCAGGCCCGGGTGCTCCGCCGTCTCGCCGCCGACCAGGGCGCAGCCGGCGAGGACGCAGCCCTCGGCGATGCCCTTCACGATGGCGGCGACACGCTCGGGGTGGACCTTGCCGACGCAGATGTAGTCGGTCATGAACAGCGGCTCGGCGCCGCAGACGACGATGTCGTCCATGACCATCGCGACGAGGTCGTGGCCGATCGTGTCGTAGACGCCCAGCTGCCGGGCGATGTCGACCTTCGTGCCGACGCCGTCGGTGGCGGAGGCCAGGAGGGGGCGCTCGTACTTCTTCAGGGCGGAGGCGTCGAAGAGGCCGGCGAAGCCGCCGAGGCCGCCGAGGACCTCGGGGCGCTGCGTCTTCTTCACCCACTCCTTCATGAGCTCTACGGCGCGGTCGCCGGCTTCGATGTCCACGCCTGCGGACGCGTAGGAGGCACCACTGGTGGTCTCAGACATTGCCTGGGATCTTTCGGGTTGGAGAAAACGAAGACGGGAGGGTCTACGGGCGACGGATCGCGTCGGCCGCGGCCGTGGCAGCGGGTCCCGCCGCCAGTTCCGTCTCCAGGAGCTGCTTGCCGAGCAGTTCCGGGTCGGGGAGATCCATCGGGTACTCGCCGTCGAAGCAGGCGCGGCAGAGGTTCGGCTTGGCGATGGTGGTCGCCTCGATCATGCCGTCGATGGAGATGTAGGAGAGGGAGTCCGCCCCGAGCGAGGTGCCGATCTCCTCGACCGACATGCCGTTGGCGATCAGCTCGGCGCGGGTCGCGAAGTCGATACCGAAGAAGCAGGGCCACTTGACCGGCGGGGACGAGATCCGGATGTGGACCTCCGCCGCGCCCGCCTCGCGGAGCATGCGGACCAGGGCGCGCTGGGTGTTGCCGCGCACGATCGAGTCGTCGACGACGACCAGCCGCTTGCCCTTGATGACTTCCTTGAGCGGGTTCAGCTTCAGCCGGATGCCGAGCTGGCGGATCGTCTGCGAGGGCTGGATGAAGGTACGGCCCACATAGGCGTTCTTCACCAGACCGGCACCGAACGGGATGCCGGACGCCTCCGCGTATCCGATCGCGGCCGGAGTTCCGGATTCCGGAGTCGCTATGACCAGATCGGCCTCGACCGGGAACTCCTTGGCCAGCTTGCGGCCCATCTCCACACGGGAGAGATAGACGTTCCGGCCGGCGATGTCGGTGTCCGGGCGGGCCAGGTACACGTACTCGAAGACACAGCCCTTGGGCTTTGCTTCGGCGAAGCGGGAGGTTCGCAGGCCGTTCTCGTCGATGGCGACGAACTCGCCCGGCTCGATCTCGCGGACGTACGCCGCGCCGCAGATGTCGAGGGCGGCGGACTCGGAGGCCACCACCCAGCCGCGCTCGAGCCGGCCGAGGACCAGCGGGCGGATGCCCTGCGGGTCACGGGCCGCGTACAGCGTGTGCTCGTCCATGAAGACGAGCGAGAAGGCGCCCTGGACCTGGGGCAGCACCTTGCCGGCTGCCTCCTCGATCGTCAGGGGCTTGCCGTCCTCGTCGACCTGTCCGGCGAGCAGCGCCGTGACCAGGTCCGTGTCGTTGGTGGCCGCCACCTGCGTGGCGCGGCCGTTCTCCTTGGGGAGGTCGGCGACCATCTCGGCGAGCTGCGCCGTGTTGACCAGGTTGCCGTTGTGGCCGAGCGCGATCGAACCGTGCGCGGTGGCGCGGAACGTCGGCTGGGCGTTCTCCCACACGGAGGCTCCGGTGGTCGAGTAGCGGGCGTGACCGACCGCGATATGACCTTGGAGTGAACCTAGGGAAGTCTCGTCGAAGACCTGGGAAACGAGCCCCATGTCCTTGAAGACGAGGATCTGGGAGCCATTGCTGACCGCGATTCCCGCGGATTCCTGACCCCGATGCTGGAGGGCGTAGAGCCCGAAGTACGTGAGCTTTGCGACCTCTTCGCCCGGAGCCCAGACACCGAAGACGCCACACGCGTCCTGGGGGCCTTTCTCGCCGGGGAGCAGATCGTGATTGAGTCGACCGTCACCACGTGGCACGCGACCGAGTGTAGACGTGATCGACCACTGGTCCGAATTGGGGACATGGGGTTTGGTCGTTGACGGGCCGTGGAATCGGGCCGGTGGGCGGGCCCGCGGCGGCGCCGACCGGGCCGCCGGGAGCTGGACAAAGATCCAAGCGCACCCTTCTGACCAGCACAAACTCCGCGACTGCGGCGGCATGCGGGGCGCCGGGCCGAAGTGTGACCCATGTCGCTGCCGCGCTGCCGCCACGGCGGGGTCGCGGTCCGGAGTGCGGACGCCCCGTTGACAGTGGCACGTCACGCTCGGCAAGGTGCTCGATCATGCAGCCCCTCAGTGACCGCACGGTCACCCTCGTGGAGCGCCGCCACGTCGACCTGGTCCGTGTCGCGAGCGCCATCTGTCGCTGCTCCTGAGCTCCGCTCGTTGCCTGATTCCCCCTTGGCCGTGATCTGCGGCTGAGGTTCCTTCGGGGCGGTTTCTTCTGCCCTGTTCTCTTTGTTCGCGGGCTTTCGGTCTTCTTCGGTTGCTCGCGCCGTTCCCCGCGCCCCTGACGGGGCGCCTCCTCACCGGAGTCCTTGCCATGACCCCGCATGCCCTGTCCCGTCGTGCCGCCCTGGGGGGAGCCGCCGTCGCCGCTCTCGGTACCACCGGCGCCGCCGCACCCCGCGAGACCCCGTTCCGCGCCGCCTCCGGCAGACACTCGAAGCGGCCCAACATCCTGTTCATCCTGGGTGACGACCTGGGGTGGGCCGACCTGTCCTCGTACGGCGCGCCCCACATCAAGACCCCGAACCTGGACCGGCTCGCCCGGCAGGGCGTCCGCTTCACCGACGCCTACAGCGGGTCGGCGACCTGCTCGCCGACCCGCTTCAGCCTCTACACGGGCCGCTATCCGGGACGGACGAAGGGAGGGCTCGCCGAACCGATAGCCGACCGGTCCGTCGGGCTCGACCCGAACCACCCCACCCTCGCCTCGCTGCTGCGCGGCGCCGGGTACGCGACCGCGCTGATCGGCAAGTGGCACTGCGGCTATCTGCCGGACTACTCGCCCACCAAGTCGGGCTGGGACGAGTTCTTCGGCAACTTCGGCGGGGCCCTGGAGTACTACTCGAAGCTGGGGCTCGGCGGCGAGTACGACCTGTACGAGGGCGATGTCCGGGAGGGCGACGCCGAGTACAAGGACCTGCGGTACTACACGCGGATCCTCACCGAGCGGGCGAGCGAGTACGTGCGCCGCGACCACGGTGACGAGCCGTGGCTGCTCAACCTGAACTTCACCACCCCGCACTGGCCGTGGATCGCCGACGGGGACGAGGAGGAGAGCGCCGAGGTCGTCCGGAGGATCAGGGCCGGGGACGGGCGGGCGCTCTTCCACACCGACGGCGGGTCCGTGGAGAAGTACACGGAGATGGTCGAGGACCTGGACCGGTCGGTGGGCAAGGTGCTCGCCGCCCTGAAGGAGTCGGGCCAGGAGAAGGACACCCTCGTCTTCTTCGCCTCCGACAACGGCGGTGAGCGCTTCTCGTACAACTGGCCGCTGTCCGGCAACAAGTCGTCCCTCCAGGAGGGCGGCATCCGGGTTCCCACCATCGTGCGCTGGCCGGCCCGGATCGACGGCGGGCAGGTCAGCCACGAGCCGGTCTTCACCCCGGACTGGACGGCGACCCTGCTGGAGATCGGCGGGGCGCGGCCCGACCCGGCCCACCCGCTCGACGGCACGAGCCTCGCCGGATACCTGCTGCGCGGCGCGGAACCGAAGGAGCGCGATCTGTTCTGGCGGGTGCGCGGGGAGCGGGCCCTGCGCCGGGGCGACTGGAAGTACTACCGGGGCAAGGGCGGCGCGGACCAGCTGTTCGACCTCGCCGCCGACCGGCGCGAGCAGGCCGACCGGGCCGCCGACGAGCCCGCGCTGCTGGCCGAGCTGAAGGCGGTGTGGGAGAAGACGGACGGGACGCTGCTGCCGTACCCGTCCTGAGGGCCCTCGCCGGCATCCCTGTCAGGTGCCGGCGGTCAGGGTGATCGCGGTGCCGTCGGTCGCCTTCACGGTCAGGGTGTCGCCCTGGATGTCGTAACTCGTCCTGCCCTTGAGGACGGACCGCATCGTCTGCTCGACGTCGGACGCCTCGCCGACGCAGCCCATCTTGGTGGAGGTCAGCGGGCCGAAGGTGATGTGGCCGTCCCCGACGGTGGCCTTGGCGTCGCCGCTGTTGCAGCCCAGGCGGGCGCTGACCGTGCCCTCCTTGGCGAAGACGAGTCGGGCGCGGCCCTCGGCGGCCTTCGGCAGCGGCTGGACGCCGTCGTCCGCGCCAAGGCCCGTGACGGTCCACTTGGTGCCGACGAGCCGGGCGTCGCGCTGCTTGACCAGCGAGATCGTGGCGCCGTCCGGGCCGGTGAGGGTCAGCCGGCCGTGGTCGTCGCCGGAGGTCTTGACGGTGTTCTCGTCGGCGAGGGCGCGGGCGAGGCTCTTCTCGAAGGCGCGCTGCTTCTTGTCCTCGCAGTACATCTTCGTCGTGTTCGACCGGCCCAGGGCGACACCGCCGTCGGTGACGGTGGCCTTCGCGTCGAAGCGGTTGCAGCCGTAGTTGCCGCGGACCCGCCGGTCCGAGACGAACTCCAGGTATGTGCCGCTCGGCGCCTTGGTCGTCGTCCCGTCCACCGTCATGCTCCGCACGGTCCAGTGGACGCCGGTGACCGGGGCTCCGCCGACCTTCACCGAGCCGGGGGCCTTCTCGTTTCCGCAGGCCGTGACCGTGGCGAGGCCGGCCACGGGCAGGGCCGCGAGGAGCAGGAAGCGGGGGGCGCGGGATGTGCGTTGCGTGAACATGCCGATTCGACGGGACCGCCCCGCCGATCGGTTCCGTCCGCCCGCCGGATCAGGCCATGATCGGCAGCAGGGCCGCCAGATCGGCCCGCTCGCCGCTGGCGCTGACGAGCGCGTCGTCGAGCGCCGTCTTCCACGACGTACGGCCCGTGGCCAGGCGGATCCAGGTGAGCGGGTCGGTCTCCACCACGTTCGGCGGGGTGCCGCGGGTGTGCCGGGGGCCCTCGACGCACTGGACGACCGCGAACGGCGGAATCCGGACCTCGGTGGAGCCGCCGGGTGCCTTGGCGGCGAGCGCGTCGGCGAGGAACCGGGTCGCCGCGGCCAGGAGTTGCCGCTCGACGGGCAGGGCGAGTGCGGGCAGCGCGTCGTTCAGGTCGTCGGTGTGCGCGGCGAGTTCGACGGCGCGGGTGACGAGGACGTCGGTCAGGGTCATCGTCCCGACCCGGTGGGCGACGGGCCGGCCGCCGTCGAGCCCGGCGGGGAGATACGTGTCGAGCCCGGCGGCGACCTGCGCGTACAGCTCGCTCAGCGGCGCGCTGTCGGCCAGCTCCCGTACGCCGACGGCGATGGCGGGGGCGGCCGGCGCGGTCAGGAACGGATAGTCGAGCAGGGCCAGATCGGCCTGGGGCGGGGCCGGCCGGGCGAGGCCGCGCGGCAGCATGCCGACGGCCATGGTGAGGTGCGCGGCGAGCTCCCGCACCGTCCAGTCGCCGAGCCGGGTGGGCGCCGCGAGCTGGTCGGGCGTCAGCGCTCCGACGGCCTCGCGCAGGGCGGCGAACTGGGCCAGGACGGCGGTCCGGAGCTTCTCGGAGTCGTAGGAGCGCGCGCGCTTCCGGGGAGTCTTGGGCGGGGCCATGCCCGAGACCCTACGCCCGCACCGCGAAGCCGCCGAGGCCCTTTTCGACCAGGGCGAACGCCTGCTGGGCGCGCTCGGGGGCGTCCGCCGCGACGGCGTCCGGGGACTCGTCCGCCAGGATCCGCCGGTGGTTGTCGCTCATCAACGCGCCGACCACGCCGGACAGCTGGGCCGCGGCGACGGCGGAGAGCAGGCTGTCGCCGGTCTCCTCGGTGAGCACCTGGGCGGCGGCGCGCTCGCCCCGCACCGACCAGAGCAGGGCGCGGCGGGCCAGCGCCGGGGTGCGCTGGATCAGCTGGATCAGCGCCAGCTCGTTGCCCTCCTCGCTCAGGCCGATCGACGGGTCGCGGTCGGCGATCTTGCGCAGCACCATCGCGCGGGCGGCGTCGGTGGCGGACGCGCCGGGCGCGCGCTCCGCGATGGCCCGTGCGAGGTCCTCGACGTGCTCCTCCATGGGGCCCATCAGGAGGTCTTCCTTGGTCTTGAAGTAGTTGAAGACCGTCATCTTGGAGACGTCCGCGGCCTCGGCGATCTGCGCGACGGAGACCTCGTCGTAGCCGTGCTCCAGGAACAGGTCGGCGGCCGTGCGCCACACCTTGATCGCCGTCTGCTTCTTCTTGCGCTCGCGCAGTCCGAGTCCGTCGTGCCCACCGTCAGCCATGCGGGCACTGTACCAAGATGAAATTTAAGCTGAGCCAAAATATTGACCGAGTATATTTACTCGGGCAGGGTGAGCCGCATGCCTCCTTCCCTGAGCGCGACCCGACGCAAGATCGGCATGGTCGTCTGCCTGTTCACGATCGTGCTGGCCGTCCTCGACCTGCAGATCGTCTCGGCGGCCACGGTGCCGATCGTCCGCGACCTGGACCCGGTGCACGGCATCGACCGGTTCCCCTGGCTGATCAGCGCGTTCGCCCTCGCGTCGGCCGCGATGCTGCCCCTGTACGGCAAGCTCTGCGACACCCTCGGCGCCCGGCGCGTCTTCCTCGGGGCCGTCGCCACGTTCCTGTTCGGCTCCGCGCTGTGCGGCGCGGCGCAGTCGATGGACTGGCTGATCACGGCCCGCGCCGTGCAGGGTCTGGGCGGCGGCGGCCTGATGAGCATCACGATGGTGGTGCTCGCCCACCTCAGGGACCCGGACGCCGGGAACGGCGGCGGACGGGCCGGCGGGGCCGGCGGCATCGTCGCGGGCGGCGGCATGGCGCTCGGCCCCTGGCTGGGCGGCTTCCTCACCGACCACGCGAGCTGGCGCTGGATCTTCTACGTGAACCTGCCGCTCGGCCTCGCCGTCCTCGCCGTCGGCGCGGTCGTCCTGAAGCTGCCCGACCACCCGGTGCGCCGCCCGCTCGACTGGGCGGGCGCGGGCCTGGCCGCCGCCTTCTCCACGGCGCTGCTGCTGGCCACGGACTGGGGCGGCAAGAAATACGCCTGGTCGTCCGTGGAGATCGTCGGGCTGCTCGGCGCGGCGGCGGTGGCGCTCGCCCTGTTCCTGTGGCGGCAGACCCGCGCCGCCGAACCGGTCCTGCCCCTGTCCCTGTTCCGCATCCCCGAACTGCGCTGGGGATTCGCCGTGCAGGGCATCACCGGCGCCGCGATGATGTGCGCGATCTACTACGTCCTCGTCTATCTCCAGGTGGTGCGCGGCCTCAGCAGCTCGGCCGCGGGTCTGTATCTGCTGCCGATGGCGGTCGGCATGACGGCCGTCGGGCTGCTGGTGGGCCGCCTGCGCGCCTCGGCCCGGACCTTCACCCTCTCCGGAACCCTGACCATGACGGCCGTCTTCGTGCTGCTCGCGACGACCGTCCGCCCGGACACCTCGCTGTGGCTGATCCGCGCCGAACTCCTGCTGGCCGGAGCCGGGTTCGGCCAGCTGATCGGGCAGCTGATCCAACTGGTGCAGGACGCGGCGCCGCGCCCGCTGCTCGGGGTGGCGACGACGTCCGTCCGCTTCTTCCAGACCTTCGGCAACGCGCTGGGCGCGGCCCTCTTCGGCACCGTCCTGTTCCGCCTGTTCGACGGCGACGTGAACGCGATCCCCACGCTCGGCCCGGCCCGGCACGCGGCCGCGGTACGGGACTTCGTGCACGCCACGGACGTCGTGTTCTGGTGCGGGGCGGCGGTGATGCTGCTCGGCACCCTCCTGGCGACCCGGCTCCCCACGCGGCGCGGGACCGCAGCGGTGGCCTTCACCGGAGACGGCTCCGGTGCCGCTCAGGCGGTCACTGGCCCTCCCGGAAGGACTCCGCGTCCGGGAAGGTGATGTCGGTGCAGTCGTGGCGGCGGGCCTGGTCGTCGACGTAGGTCCTGAAGATTCGCCCGTACTCGGACGAGGCCACTCTCCCGTACCCGAACGACATGGTCATGGTGTGGACGCGGGGCTTTCCGGCGCAGACCGACGAGGCCCACCAGACCGGCTCCCCGGTGACGCGGCCCGCTTCGCCCGGCTCCGCGTCGACCGCAGCGCGTGAGGCGGCGGATCCGGGCAACTGGACGTTGCCGGCGGCGGCGCCGGAGTAGGTGTGGAAGGACGCGAAGTACTTGCCGGGGCGGTCCGGGGAGTAGACGCTGTCCAGGCCGTCGCCCTCGGCCTCCCACACCGCGTTCGCCCGCTGCGCGGAGAGGACCAGGACGCATCGCTCGTCCCACGCCCTGGAATCGGTGCGGCTCTGCAACGTCTGGTCGGGGGCTCCGCTCCCCTTGACCAGACCCGAGCCGCGGAACCAGGCGCAGGTGCCGGACGCCTCGGCAGCGGGTGTCGGGCCCTCGGTGAGCGCCGGGACGTCGTCCGGGGCGTCGGGCAGCCGGTCGGCGCAGCCCGCGCGCTCGGCGAGGCGGTTGGCGGTGGTCACGGCGATGTCCGCCATCACGGTCCGGTCGTGGCCGGTGAGCTGGCCCTGCTCGGTGAACGGCGAGTCGGACTCCGTGAGGCCGGCCGACGCCCACAGCGTCCCCGCCGGCCGCCCGCTGAGCCGGCCGTCGGCGCACGGCAGTTGAACGGTCACCCCGGTGTCGCTGACGGTGCCCGCGATGCCGCCGCCCAGCGGCTGGTCCGGGTAGACGTGCGAGGTGTAGGGGCCGCCGGGGTCGAGCAGGTCGTCCCAGGGGTCCTCGGGGGTGTACGGCTCCTGCTGGGCCACCGACCCCATCGCCCCGGTGAAGAACCAGCGCTCGCCGGAGCTCGTGCCCGTCTTCTCCCCGGCCTCGGTGCTGAATATCTCGCAGTCCTCACCCGAGAGCAGGCCGCCGAGTTGGACGGTGCCCTCGTCGGCGACGCGGTGCGTGACGGTGCCGCCCGCCGGGGACAGGGCCAGCACCCGTCCGGCCGGCACGAGGCCCCCGCACGCCTCGTCTATCTGATGCCGGGCGCTCAGGACCTGCCAGATCTCCTTGCCGCCCCAGCCGATGCCGAACACGGCGACCAGGCAGAACAGCACATTGACGAACTTCCGCACCCGCTCCGGTACCCGCACCGCTCCCCCGTCCCCCTGCGTCCCCCTGTTTCACGCACCGCCGAAGCTATCAACCGCCACTGACAACTCGATGGCCCCGCCCGGGAAATCCCGGGCGGGGCCATCGACCGCAAAGGAGCGGAGGAGCGGAAGAGCCGTCAGGCGAAGATGCCCGGCAGCGTCTCCTCGTGCGCCGCGCGCAGCTCGGCGAGCGACAGGGCGAACTCGCCCTGCACGTCCACCGCGGCGTCCTCGCCGGCACCGTCCACGACACCGATGCGGGTGACGGGCAGGCCCCGCGCGCCGCACATGTCGTTGAACCGCAGCTCCTCGCTGCGCGGCACGGCCACGACCGCGCGGCCCGCCGACTCGGAGAAGAGGAACGTGAACGCGTCCAGGCCGTCCGGGACGACCAGGCGCGCGCCCTTCCCGCCGAGCAGCGCCGACTCGACCACGGCCTGGACCAGACCGCCGTCGGACAGGTCGTGCGCGGCGTCGATCATGCCGTCGCGCGAGGCGGAGATCAGGATCTCGCCGAGGAGGCGCTCGCGCTCCAGGTCGACCTTCGGGGGCAGCCCGCCGAGGTGGTCGTGGACCACCTGCGACCAGGCCGAACCGCCGAACTCCTCACGGGTGTCGCCCAGCAGGTAGAGGAGCTGGCCCTCTTCCTGGAACGCGACCGGGGTGCGCCGGGCGACATCGTCGATGACACCGAGCACGGCCACGACCGGCGTCGGGTGGATCGCGGCCTCGCCCGTCTGGTTGTAGAGCGAGACGTTGCCACCGGTCACCGGGGTGCCGAGCTGGAGGCAGCCGTCGGCGAGACCACGGATGGCCTCGGCGAACTGCCACATGACGGCCGGGTCCTCGGGCGAACCGAAGTTCAGGCAGTCGGAGACCGCGAGCGGCTTGGCGCCGGTGGTGGCGACGTTGCGGTACGCCTCCGCCAGCGCGAGCTGCGCGCCGGTGTACGGGTCGAGCTTCGCGAAGCGGCCGTTGCCGTCCGTCGCGATGGCGACGCCGAGGCCCGACTCCTCGTCGATGCGGATCATGCCCGAGTCCTCGGGCTGCGCGAGGACGGTGTTGCCCTGCACGAAGTGGTCGTACTGCTGGGTGATCCACTTCTTCGACGCCTGGTTCGGCGACGAGACCAGGGCGAGGACCTGCTGCTTCAGCTCGTCCTTGGAGGACGGCCGGGGCAGCTTGTTCGCGTCGTCGGCCTGGAGCGCGTCCTGCCACTCGGGGCGGGCGTAGGGGCGCTCGTAGACCGGGCCGTCGTGCGCGACCGTGCGCGGGTCGACGTCGACGATCTTCTCGCCGTGCCAGAAGATCTCCAGCCGGTCGCCGTCGGTCACCTCACCGATGACGGTGGCGATGACGTCCCACTTCTCGCAGATCTCCAGGAAGCGGTCGACCTTCGAGGGCTCGACCACGGCGCACATGCGCTCCTGCGACTCGCTCATGAGGATCTCCTCAGGAGAGAGCGTGGAGTCGCGCAGCGGTACGTCGTCCAGCTCGACGCGCATACCGCCCGAGCCGTTCGACGCGAGCTCGCTGGTGGCGCAGGAGATGCCGGCCGCACCGAGGTCCTGGATGCCGACGACGAGCTTCTCGGCGAACGCCTCCAGGGTGCACTCGATGAGGAGCTTCTCCTGGAAGGGGTCACCGACCTGCACGGCCGGGCGCTTCGAGGGCTTGGCGTCGTCGAAGGTCTCGGAGGCCAGGATGGAGGCGCCGCCGATGCCGTCGCCGCCCGTGCGGGCGCCGTACATGATGACCTTGTTGCCCGCGCCGGACGCCTTCGCGAGGTGGATGTCCTCGTGCCGCATGACGCCGATGGCACCGGCGTTGACCAGCGGGTTGCCCTGGTAGCAGGAGTCGAAGACGACCTCGCCGCCGATGTTCGGCAGGCCCAGGCAGTTGCCGTAGCCGCCGATGCCGGCGACGACGCCGGGCAGCACGCGCTTGGTGTCGGGGTGATCGGCCGCGCCGAAGCGCAGCGGGTCCACGACCGCGACCGGGCGGGCGCCCATGGCGATGATGTCGCGCACGATGCCGCCGACGCCGGTGGCCGCGCCCTGGTAGGGCTCGACGTACGACGGGTGGTTGTGCGACTCGACCTTGAAGGTGACCGCGTAGCCCTGGCCGACGTCCACGACACCGGCGTTCTCACCGATGCCGACGAGCATCGCGTCGGACTGCGGGGCCTTCTCGCCGAACTGGCGCAGGTGCACCTTGGACGACTTGTACGAGCAGTGCTCGGACCACATGACCGAGTACATGGCGAGCTCGGCGCCGGTCGGGCGGCGGCCGAGGATCTCCACGACGCGCTCGTACTCGTCCTTCTTCAGGCCGAGTTCGGCCCAGGGGAGCTCGACGTCGGGGGTCTTGCTTGCGTTCTCTACGGTGTCGAGGCTCATGAGGCGGCGACCAGCTTCTTGAGGATCGAGGTGAAGAAGGGGAGACCGTCGGTGCGGCCGGACCCGACGAGGGGCTCGACGGCGTGCTCCGGGTGCGGCATCAGGCCGACGACGTTCCCCGCCGCGTTGGTGATGCCGGCGATGTCGCGCAGCGAGCCGTTCGGATTGACGTCGAGGTACCGGAAGACGACCCGGCCCTCCGCCTCCAGCTCGTCGAGCGTGCGCTCGTCGGCGACGTAGCGGCCGTCCATGTTCTTCAGCGGGATGTGGATCTCCTGGCCCGCTTCGTAGTCGGACGTCCAGGCCGTGCCCGCGTTCTCCACCCGCAGCTTCTGGTCGCGGCAGATGAAGTGCAGGTGGTCGTTGCCCAGCATGGCGCCGGGGAGCAGGTGGGCCTCGGTGAGGACCTGGAAACCGTTGCAGATACCCAGGACGGGCAGGCCCGCCTTCGCCTGTTCGATCAAGGACTCCATGACCGGCGAGAACCGCGAAATGGCGCCCGCGCGCAGGTAATCGCCGTAGCTGAAACCGCCCGGCAGGACCACCGCGTCGACCTGCTTCAGGTCCTTGTCCTTGTGCCAGAGAGCGACCGGCTCCGCGCCCGCGAGGCGGATCGCGCGCTGGGTGTCCCTGTCGTCGAGGGACCCCGGAAAGGTGACGACGCCAATACGAGCGGTCACTTTTCGGCTCCCGCGACAAGCTCCTCGACCTTGACGGTGAAGTTCTCGATCACGGTGTTGGCGAGGAAGGTTTCCGCCAGCTCGTGGATACGGGCGAGCGCGGCGTCGTCGACCGGCCCGTCCACTTCGAGCTCGAAACGCTTTCCCTGGCGGACGTCGGAGATGCCTTCGAAACCGAGGCGCGGCAGTGCACGCTGCACCGCCTGGCCCTGGGGGTCGAGGATCTCCGGCTTGAGCATGACGTCGACTACGACGCGTGCCACTGGCACTCCCGGTGTGTGGTGCTGAGCAGGTCCGTTCAGAGTACCCGCCCAAATCTTCTACTCGCGTAGACAGTAGGAAACTACGAGAGCCGGATCACGTTACGGCAACGACATGAGATCCGCACGGAAAATTAAGGGAAAGACAGCGAAAGACACCGGCATATCTGAGGTGTCAGACACGCGGAGGTTTTTAAATAGTCTTCCCTCCGCAATGCCGGACAAGGTAAAAAGGAATGGGCAGAAACCGGAAACAGACCGGAACAGTCGACATCGCCGCACGTCAAAGCGGGGATGCCGGACGAAGGGACCGATATTCGTGGCGCAGCGTGTCGTAGTCACTCTCTTTGACGACATCGACGGCTCAGAAGCGGCGGAAACGGTCGCCTTCGGTCTCGACGGCAAGTCGTACGAGATCGACCTGAATCAAGCCAATGCGAAACAGCTCCGCAAGGCGCTGGCCCCGTACCTCGAGGCCGGCCGCAAGCGGAACGGCAGGGCGGGCAAGCCCGACAAGGCGGCCAGGGTGTTCAAGCACACAGCCGTGAACCCCGACCCGGCCGCCGTACGCGCGTGGGCCCGCTCGAACCAGCTGGACGTGCCGCCGCGCGGCCGCATCCCCAAGCGGATCTACGAGGAGTTCGCCAAGGCCAACTGAAGGCCGGCGGAGGGAGCGCCCGGGCACGGGACCCCCGGCCCGGCCGCCCCGTCAGATGCCCCTCGCGGCAACCGACTTGCGCTGCACCCCCGGCGGTCGGCTAGAGTCTGGAGCACGCCGAGGGGCAAGGCCGCAGGGCCGGAACCCCGAGGAGTACATGCGGGTGTAGTTCAGTAGTAGAACATCCCCCTTCCAGGGGGAAGGCGCAGTGTGCAATTCCTGTCACCCGCTCTGCATCGCGTACCGACCGCCCTTCGGGGTGCGGTAGGCTGGTGGTCGCGCCGATCGATGAAAGTCGGTCGGAGGCAATGCGAACGTAGCTCAGTTGGTAGAGCGCAACCTTGCCAAGGTTGAGGTCGCCGGTTCGAACCCGGTCGTTCGCTCCAGTTCTGAAGGCCCGGATCCCCCAGGAATCCGGGCCTTCGGCGTGTCCGGGTCTCCGAGGGATCCGGCCCCGCCGTCTGACATTTGTCATGTACGTCGATGACAGCGCGCACTGCCGCCCGGCCCCGGCCGCCGGGAGGCTTGAAGCATGACCAACAACGAGCGCGTGATCGACGTCACTGATCTGCGCCGCGTGTACGGGGACGAACGGGGTTCCTTCGAGGCGGTGCGCGGAGTGAGCTTCTCCGTGGGCCGCGGCGAACTCTTCGCCCTCCTCGGCACCAACGGCGCGGGCAAGACCTCCACCGTCGAACTCCTCGAAGGGCTCGCGGCCCCGGCCGGCGGACAGGTGCGGATCCTCGGGCACGACCCGCACACCGAACGCGACCTGGTGCGGCCGCGGATCGGCGTGATGCTCCAGGAGGGCGGATTCCCCTCCGAACTGAGCGTCACCGAGACCGTCCGCATGTGGGCCGGGTGCACGAGCGGGGCGCGGCCCGTCGGGGAGGCCCTGGAGATGGTCGGGCTCGGCGGACGCGGCAAGGTCCGGGTCAAGCAGCTGTCCGGCGGCGAGAAGCGGCGCCTCGACCTGGCGCTCGCCCTGCTCGGCCGCCCCGAGGTGCTGTTCCTCGACGAGCCCACCACCGGGCTCGACGCCGAGGGCCGCCGGGAGACCTGGGAACTGGTGCGCGGACTGCGCGCCGAGGGCACCACCGTGCTGCTGACCACGCACTACCTCGAAGAGGCCGAGGATCTCGCCGACCGGCTCGCGATCCTGCACGAGGGGCGGATCGCCGCCGAGGGCCGCGTCGACGAGGTCGTCGCCGCCCAGCCCTCGCACATCTCCTTCGAACTGCCCGAGGGCTATCTCCTCGGCGACCTCCCGCCGCTCGCCCCGCTCGGGATCAGCGGGCACGAGACCGAGGGCGGCATCGTCCGGCTGCGCACCGACGAGCTCCAGCGCGCCGCGACCGGGCTGCTGGTCTGGGCCCGGGACGCGGGGATCGAGCTGCGGCGGCTCGATGTCCGCGGCGCCTCCCTAGAGGAGGCGTTCCTGCGGATCGCGCGGAGCGCGAAGGACGGCACGGAACCGGCCAGGGAAAAGGAGATGGCGGCATGAGCACGGTGGCGACGACGACCTCCGCGGGGCGGCTCGCCTCGCTCGCGCGGGCCGAGTTCACCCTCATCGGACGCAGCAAGGGCGTGCTGTTCACCGCGATCTTCGTACCGCTGGTGCTGCCCCTCAGCGTCTCCCGGACGGTCGACAAGGGCTCCCTGAAGGACGCCGGACTGAACCTCGGCACCGTCATGATCTCCTCCGCGATCGCCTTCTCCCTCCTCTTCGCCGTCTACAGCTCACTGGTGAGCGTCTACGCGTCCCGGCGCGAGGAACTCGTCCTCAAGCGGCTGCGCACCGGCGAGCTGCGCGATCTGGAGATCCTCGCCGGGGCCGCGGTGCCGTCCGTGGTGATCGGGCTCGTCCAGTGCGCCGCGGTGGCCGGCGTGTGCGCGGTGGCGCTCGACGCGGGGGCGCCGGACGCGCCCCAACTGGTGCTGCTCGGCGTCCTCCTGGGCATCCCGCTGTGCGTCGCGCTCGCCGCCCTCACCACGGTGTTCAGCCGCAGTGTGGAGAGCGCGCAGGTCGCCGCGATGCCGATGCTGCTGGTGTCGCTGATCGGCTCCGGCGCGACCGTCCCGCTGGAGGTGCTGCCGGACCGGCTGGCGGCCGTGTGCGAGCTGCTGCCGCTGACCTCGGCGCTCACGCTCGTACGGGGCGGCTGGAGCGGAACCCTGTCCGGCGGGGAGTCCCTGAAGGCGATCGTGCTGGCGGTGGCCTGGATCGTGATCGCGGTGTTTGCTGTCCAGAAGCGGTTCCGGTGGGAACCGCGGCGGTGAGACGAGGGGTGCGGTAGTGCGGGCAAGGCAATGGTGGGCGCGCCACCGGCGGATTCCGGGCTGGCACAACCGGAGCGACATCGCCCAGATCGAGCTGTACACCCGCCTCACGCTGTACGTGGTCGTCTGGCTGATGCTGCTGTCGCAGATCGCCCTGTCGCTGACGGAGCCGGTGCGCGCCGCGGCACCCACGGCACTGATCGTGGCGGCCTGCGTCCTCGGGCTGGCCCAGGGGTTCTGGAACACCCGGCTGGCGGCACGTGGCCTCGACGTCTATCTGGGCCGCGTCGCCGTCGACCGGAACGCGTTCGTCATCGGGGCCGTCCTGATGGTGGCCGCGACGGGCACCGTGCTCGCCCTGGCCACGTTCCTCGCCCCCGGCGACTTCCCGATGTTCGTGCTCGCCCTCGGCTCGGCGCTGCTGCCGTACTTCGGGGCGCTGAGCCTGGTCACCGCCCGGCGCCGGACCGCCGTCCTCGGGGCCCTCGCCCTGACCGTGGCCACGGGTGTCGGGCTCGGGCTGTCCGGCCACCGGCGGCTGATCGGCATCGCGGTGTTCGGTGTGCTGTTCGGCGGGCTGTGGGGCGTGTGCACGATGCGGCCCTCGGGGTGGACGCTGAAGGGGATGTGGGACCTGCACGAGGCCCGCGAGACCAAGGCGCTGCTCGCCGTCGCCGAGGAGCGGCTGCGCTTCGGGCGCGATCTGCACGACGTCATGGGCCGCAATCTCTCCGTCGTCGCCCTCAAGAGCGAACTGGCCGTCCAGCTCGCCCGGCGCGGGCGGACCGAGGCGGCCGTCGCGCAGATGGTCGAGGTGCAGCGCATCGCGCGCGAGTCGCAGAAGGAGGTGCGCGATGTCGTACGGGGATATCGCGAGACCGATCTCACGGTCGAACTCGCCGGAGCGCAGGGAGTGTTGGACGCCGCCGGGATCACCTGCACGGTGACCGGGTCGGCGGCCGGACTGTCCGACGAGGTGCAGGCGGCGCTCGGCTGGGTGGTGCGGGAGGCGACGACCAATGTGCTGCGGCACGGAGATGCGAAGACCTGCCGGGTGGAGCTGGAGACCGGAGCGGAGGACGTGGTGCTGACCGTGGAGAACGACGGAGCCGGCGACGGCACGAACCCCGGCTCCGGCTCGGGCCTCGCCGGCCTGCGGGAACGACTCGCCTTCCTGGACGGCGAGTTGACGGCGGGACCGGTCCGCAAGGGGCTGTTCCGGGTACGGGCACGCGTGCCCCTGCCGGGGGTGGGGCGGTCGATGTCCGGGGCGGGGCGGTCGCGGCCCGGGGCGGGATTGGAGGGCGCGCCGGGAACGGAGGGCGGGGCGGTGGACGCGGGGGTGGAAAGCGCGCCGGAAACGGGGCGCGGCCCGGCGGGTGCGGAGCGGGAGAGGGTGTCCGACGCGGGGCGCGGGGCGATGGACGCGGGGCTGGAGAGCGCGCTGGAAACCGGGCGCGGCCCGGCGGGTGCGGAGCGGGAAAGCGCGCCGGAAACCGGGCGCAGCCCGGCGGGTGCGGAGCGGGAAAGCGCGCCGGAAACCGGGCGCAGCCCGGCGGAAGCGGAGCAGAAGAGAGTGTCCGAAACGGGGCGCGGGGCCATGGACGCGGGACTGGAGAGCGCACCGGAAACCGGGCGGAGTCCGGCTGTTGCGGAGCAAAAAGGCGCGCCCGGAGTGGGGCGCGGCCCGGCAGGTGTGGAGCGGGAGGGTGGGCGATGAGTGTGCGGGTTCTGCTCGCCGATGACGAGCACCTCATCCGCGGCGCCCTCGCCGCGCTCCTCGCGCTGGAGGACGACCTGGTCGTCGTCGCCGAGGCAGCCACCGGGCCCGAGGCGCTGGCCATGGCGCGGGCGCACCGGCCGGACGTCGCCGTGCTCGATCTGCAGATGCCCGGCGCCGACGGTGTGAGGGTGGCCACATCGATCAGGGCGGAGCTGCCGGACTGCCGGACGATGATCGTCACCAGTCACGGGCGCCCTGGGCACCTGAAGCGGGCGCTCGCCGCCGGGGTGCGGGCGTTCGTGCCGAAGACGGTGAGCGCCCAGCGGCTCGCCGAGATCATCCGTACCGTGCACGCGGGAAACCGCTATGTGGACCCGGAGTTGGCCGCCGACGCGATCTCCTCGGGCGACTCCCCGCTGACCGCGCGGGAGGCCGAGGTGCTGGAGCTGGCGGCGGACGGGGCGCCGGTCGTCGAGATCGCCGAGCGGGCCGCCCTCTCCCAGGGCACGGTCCGCAACTACCTGTCGTCGGCCGTCTCGAAGCTGGGGGTGGAGAACCGGCACGCGGCCGTGCGTCTCGCACGCATGCGGGGTTGGGTATAGTTGGCGTCGCGCTTCGGCGCACGGAGCACCGCGAAAGCGGCGCTTTGCGAACGTAGCTCAGTTGGTAGAGCGCAACCTTGCCAAGGTTGAGGTCGCCGGTTCGAACCCGGTCGTTCGCTCCACACGAAGAAGGCCCCCGGTCCGCGGACCGGGGGCCTTCTTCGCTACAGGGTCCAGGGCGTCCCGGTCAGCAGCTCGAACGCCTCGATGTACTTGGCGCGGGTCGCGGTGACGACCTCGTCGGGGAGGGCCGGCGGCGGCGTCTCGCTCTTGCGGTCCCAGCCGGACGCCTCCGACGTCAGCCAGTCGCGCACGAACTGCTTGTCGTAGCTGGGCTGCGCACGGCCCGGCTGCCACTGGTCGGCCGGCCAGAAACGGGACGAGTCCGGGGTGAGCACCTCGTCGGCGAGGATCAGCGTGCCGTCCTTGTCGAAGCCGAACTCGAACTTGGTGTCCGCCAGGATGATCCCGCGCTCGCGCGCGATGTCCCGGGCCCGGCTGTACACGGCGAGGGTCGCCTGGCGCAGCTGGGTGGCGGTCTCCGCGCCGACCTGGCGGGCCACTTCCTCGTAACTCACGTTCTCGTCGTGCTCGCCGACCTCGGCCTTGGTGGCGGGTGTGAAGATCGGGGCGGGCAGCTCCGAGCCGTCCTCCAGGCCCTCGGGGAGGGCGAGGCCGCAGACCGTGCGCGACGCGTTGTACTCCACCAGGCCCGAGCCGGTGAGGTAGCCGCGGGCGACCGCCTCGACGGGGACCATGTCCAGGCTCTTGCAGACGAGGGTGCGCCCCGCCCAGTCGGCCGGGGCGCCCTCGGGCAGATCCTCGTCGGCGCAGGACAGGACGTGGTTCGGGATCAGGTCCTTGAGCTGGTCGAACCACCACAGGGAGAGCTGGGTGAGTACCTTGCCCTTGTCCGGGATGGGACTGGGCAGCACCCAGTCGTAGGCGGAGATGCGGTCGGTGGCGACCATCACGAGGTCGCCCGCCTCGTTGCGGTACAGGTCCCGCACCTTGCCGGTGTGGAGATGCACCAGGCCCGGCACCTGAAGCGGCTCGGGCTTTTCGACGAATCCGGACACGGTTCCTCCCCGTGGTTCTGTACGAGTGGTTTTGATTCTCCCGTACGCGGGGGTGGGCTCTGGCCAGGGGTCCGGCTCGGGGAGCCGTTCTCAGTCTCGTTTGCAGATGCGGTCCAGGAGGTTGGCCGTCGCCCGCTGGATACGGGGGTCGACGTGCCCGGGGCGGTCCAGGGCCGGGGACCAGGCGAACGTCCCGGACGCGAAGACGAGCGCCCCGGACGGAGCCCGGTACAGCGAGGTCTCCTGGTGCCTGCGGACCTTGTCGCCGTCCCGGTAGGGGGAGTGGGCCAGGAGGATCCGGTCCTCGTGGTCGGGCAGGGCGGTGCGCGGGAAGTAGCGGTCGGCCTCGCCGGCCACCAGGCCCTCGATCTCGTCGCCCTCGTGCGCGCCCGTCGCCTCCCACAGCCAGTGGTCCGCGTTCCGCACGACCAGCGGGTGCGGCTCGGGGACCCGGCCCGCGTACTGGATGCCCATGAGCTGCTGCTCGGGCCGGTCGATCTCCCGCCACAGCGTCGGCTTCCCCGGGCCGCGGCGCTTGCGGCAGGTCAGCAGGCGGTCCGGGACGCCGGACGCGGACGGGCCCAACTCCACCTGCCAGTACATGGTGTTGGCCGACAGGAAGACCAGGGACGTGCCGTGCTCGCGGGCCTGCTCGGTGGTGCGCCGCATGTTCACCGACCAGTACTCGTCGTGGCCGGGGAAGACCAGGCCGCGGTAGCGCGTCGGATCGACCCGGCCCGCGTGCAGGTCGCGGGCGTCGGCGTACGCCAGGTCGTAGCCGTAGCGCTCGGCCCAGCGGATGAAGTCGTAGGCGTGGCCGACGTGCAGCGGCAGGCCCGCGCCCGCGTACGGGCGGTCGAAGGAGACCGTGATCGCGGCCTCGCTCTCGCCGAGCAGCCGGCCCTCCTCGTCCCACGCGTGGTAGAGGCTGGCGCCGGTGTGGCCGTCCTCCGGGTACAGGTTGTACGCCTGCCAGGTGATGTCCGGCAGCAGCAGGAGCAGATCCGCGGGGCGGGTGTCCCGGACCGTGAAAGGGACGTGCGAGCGGTGGCCACCGGCGGTGGTCAGGACCGCCACGTACGCCCCGACGTTCCAGAACGACGGGATCTGCAGCCGCCAGGACTGCCACCAGTGGTGGCAGGAGACCGTGCGGTCCACCGACAGGGGCGCGGGCTGGACGATGCCGGAGAGCCGGGGGCTCGTGGTGATCTTGGAGGCGCCGTCGCCGCCGTAGTGCCCGATCCGGTAGATGTCCACGCTGAACTGCTGGGGCGGGTCGACCGTGATGTGGAAGTCGATCGCCTCGCCGGGCGCGGCCGCGCCGGTGGAGGTGAAGCCCTTGATCTGGCGGTGCACGTCGTCGGCGGTGCGGGGGCCGCCGGTGCGCGGGCTCGGGATCGCCGCGGAGTTCGTGGAGCCGGGCTGCGCCGCGTGGCCCAGGTCGACGTACCAGGGGACGACCTGGCCCGTGTCGTCGAAGTAGTGCTCACTGCCGCGCAGCCAGGGCAGCGGGCCCTGGCCGAAGGGGTCGCTGACGGCGTGCGCCATCGCGCCGGACTCCCAGCGGGGAGTGCGGGGGCGCGGGGGTGGTGCGGCGTCCTGCCCGGTCTGCTCCTCGGGGTGCTCCGCCCTGTCCGGACCCAGCGCCATGTGTGTTCCCCTCCCTCGCTCCCCCGAGCCGAGCGCGGATGTCGGGTCCGCTCTGCGCGCCGGTCTGGCGCGCCCGCTCGTCGCGTCCTTCTCCGCGGCCGTCTGGCCCGTCCGCCTGTTGTGTCCGCGACCGGTCCCAGCACATCACATTACGCACGCGGTCCGTCACCGTTCGTCGTGAATTGACGGGACAGGAACGATTCCCTCCGGGGCGCGCTTCGGCACGCATGGGGTCATACCAGGCGTACGGGCTTCTCGGGCCGGATCCCGAGGCGGGTCAGCCAGCCCTTCAGCGGCTCGGGGTCGCCGTCCTCCACCAGGCTCAGCACGCGGGGCGCGAGATCGGCCGCCCGCTCGCCGCCGACCAGCAGCGACGGGCCGTCCAGCCAGTCCAGGCCGGGGGTCGCGCCGGCCGTGTCGACGGCGGCGCAGCAGACCATCGCGGTGACGTGGTCGGCCAGCAGCTCGCGGCCGGTGCGCGGGGGCTGGAGCGGGAAGAGCGGGAGGGCGCCCTCGTCCCACAGCGCGCCGTCCGGGCCCTGCCCCGCCGCGGCGACCGGCTGCGCCGGGCGCTCCTGCTCCTCGCGGGCCAGCTCGGCCGTGAGTCCCGCGGAGAGGGACTCCACCTCGGGGCGGGGGGTGACGTCGTCCAGGTCCAGATCCAGGTCCGGGTCCACGTCGAGGTCGAGGTCCGGGTCCGGGTTCAGGTCCATTTCGGGGGTCTGGTCGGGGCGGGGGGCCTCGATGGCGGCGCCCTGATGAGGGGCGGGGGCCCGGCCTGGGCGCTGGTCGAGGTCCGAGGCCTGGCCCGGATCGCCGGTCGGGGATCGGTCGCCGACCGGAACCCCGGGCTCCGCGGGGGCGTGGGCCGGTGTTGCCAGGTGGTCGAGGATGCGGGCCAGGGTCGGGGCCTCGGGGGACGCGGCGGGGGCGGTCCCGGTGTTCACGCCGAGGGTGTCGAGGACGCGGTGCAGGCGGGCGGCGTCGATGCGCCACTTGCGGTCCACGACCTCGTCCGGGTACTCCTGCCAGTCGACCGGCGCCCAGTCCGGGCCGGACTCGGCGGGGCCGCCGTGGAAGAGGCGGGCGGCGAGCAGCGAGGCCGCCTCGTCGACGGTGCCGGGTTCCTCCAGCAGATCGCAGGCGGGGCGCTCGCCGAGCCGGGACGCGAAGGTCCCGTTCTGCGCGGCCAGGCGGTCGCGGCGGGAGAGCTCGGTCAGCGCGGCGACCACGCCCGCGTCCAGCCGGGACGGCCAGCGGCCCATCCGCCAGGCGGGCAGCGCGACCCGGGTGAGGAGACGGTCCCAGCCCGCGTACGCGAGCCCGACCTGCTCCTGGGCGACGATCCGCAGGCCGTAGTCCACGGCCTGCGCGCGCTCGGCGGCGGCCGCGGCGACCCCGCGCTCCATCTCGGCGGCGTGGATCCGGCAGCCGCTCAGCATCTGCCGGGCGACCCAGCCGACGGCGCCCAGCACGGTCCGGGCGAGCGGCCCGCGATCGGGGGCGGCGGCGACCGCCACGGCGGCGTCCAGACCGCGCACGAAGCGCCGGGCGGCGGCTATGTCGGGGTGCGCCGAGGGTCCCGTACCGGCGACGACCGGGGCGAGGACGGCGCGCAGCTCGCCCACCCGCATCCACCACAGAAACGGGGAGCCGATCACGAGGACAGGGGCGACCGGGTCGCCGGAAGCGGTGCGGGCGGTCCCCTGCCCCGTGTCCGCCGGTGTCCCCCGGCGGCCGCGGGGCGGGCCGTGGGCCGGATGCGTCCGGTCCTCCAGCCAGCTGTCGCAGTCCGGGGTGAGCGCTATCGCCGACGGCGCGGGAACGTCGAGCCGGTCGGCCAGGTCGCGCACCAGCCGGTACAGATCGGGGGCGGTGTCCTCGGCGATCGGAACGGTCGGACTGACCGCCGGTCGGGCCCGCGCGACGACGAGCGCGACGCCCGCCGCGGCGAGCAGCACGACCACCGCGACCGCGGAGACCACGATCCGCGCGACGTCCCAACTCCCGCCCGTCAGATGGCCGGTGGCGCCGCCCGCGAGCAGCACCACGGAGGCGGCCGCGGGCAGCAGGGCGAGCGCCGTCGCCCTGCCGCGGATGCGCAGCACGGCGAGGGCCCGGGAGCGCGCCGCGCGCGCACCCACCTCCACACCCATACCGGACACGACCGATGTCACCCCCTGCTGCCTCTGCCTTTTGTCCGGCCGGGGGCCGAGGCCCGCGGCGGAACACTGGTGGCGTTGCTCACTCCCCCACTGTGGCACCCGTCACTGACATCGCAATGCCGGTGGTCCGTCTGGTTCTGTCCCCGGCTCCGCCCCGGGTTCCGCCGGGGCGGGGTCCGGCTCCAGGGGTGCCCGAACTCCGTGCGCCGCACCCTAGTTGGGCTCCGGGGCGTCGTCAGCCGGATGGGCGAGCGGTCACTCGATGGAATGGCTTTGGGTAAAGGTGGCTGACATGAGGACGCCGGGCGGGAGAGGGTGACTCCCGCCCGGCGGCACGTTTTCAGCCCGGCCCGGTCAGCTCTCGGCCGCCGCCTTCGCGGCGATGTCCGTGCGGTGCTGGGAGCCGTCGAGCCCGATGCGGGTCACGGCGGCGTACGCGCGCTCGCGGGCCTGCGTGAGATCGCCGCCCGTCGCTGTGACGGAGAGCACACGGCCGCCCGCGCTCAGGACCGCGCCGCTCTCGCCGTCGCGCCTGGTCCCGGCGTGCAGGACGTACGCGGACGGGGCATCCTGCGCGGCCACCTCGTCGAGCCCGGTGATCGGGTCACCGGTGCGCGGGGTGCCGGGGTAGTTGTGCGAGGCGATGACGACGGTGACGGCCGCGTCGTCGCTCCAGCGCAGCGGCTCCAGGTCGGCGAGCGTGCCGTTCGCCGCGGCGAGCAGGACGCCGGCCAGCGGAGTCGTCAGGCGGGCCAGGACGACCTGGGTCTCGGGGTCGCCGAAGCGGGCGTTGAACTCGATGACGCGGACGCCGCGGCCGGTGATGGCCAGACCGGCGTAGAGCAGGCCGGAGAAGGGCGTCCCGCGCCGCTTCATCTCGTCCACCGTCGGCTGGAGGACGGTGTCGAGGACCTCCTGCACCAGCTTCGGGTCGGCCCACGGCAGCGGCGAGTACGCGCCCATGCCGCCGGTGTTCGGGCCCGCGTCGCCGTCGAGGGCGCGCTTGAAGTCCTGGGCGGGCTGGAGCGGGACGACCGTTTCGCCGTCGGTGATCGCGAAGAGCGAGACCTCGGGGCCGTCGAGGAACTCCTCGATGACGACGCGGTCGCACGCGTTCGCGTGGGCGCGCGCCTGGTCGACGTCGTCGGTCACGACGACGCCCTTGCCGGCCGCGAGACCGTCGTCCTTCACGACATACGGGGCGCCGAACGCGTCCAGCGCCACGTCGATCTCGGCCGGGGTCGTGCAGACGTACGAGCGGGCCGTGGGCACGCCCGCGCCGGCCATGACGTCCTTGGCGAACGCCTTGGAGCCCTCCAGCTGGGCGGCCTCGCCGGACGGGCCGAAGACCGGGATGCCGACGGCCCGGACGGCGTCCGCGACGCCTGCCACCAGCGGGGCTTCGGGGCCTACGACGACGAGGTCGGCCTCCAGACTCTTGGCGAGGGCGGCGACCGCCGCACCGTCGAGGGCGTCGACCGCGTGCAGCTCGGCGACCTCGGCGATGCCTGCGTTGCCGGGAGCGCAGTGCAGGGCGGAGACGTCGGGGTCGAGGGACATTGAGCGGCACAGGGCGTGTTCGCGGGCGCCGCTGCCGATGACGAGGACCTTCACGCCGTCAGCCTATCCGGCGCGGGGCGCGGGGCTTGTAGGGGTGTCCCAGGGTGCGGCGGGGCGGGGCTTGTGGGTTTCTCCAGGGGGCGGTGGTTTGTCGGGGGGCGGGCCGGTGGGGGTTGCTCGCGCAGTTCCCCGCGTTTTTAGGTCGTACGTCGTGCGCGGGCCGGTGGGGGCTGGTCGCGCAGTTCCCCGCGCCCCTTCGGGGGCGCTCGTCGGCTGACGGCCGGTGGGGGGTTGCTCGCGCAGTTCCCCGCGCCCCTGGGTCGTACGACGTGCGCGAGCCGGTGGGGGCTGGTCGCGCAGTTCCCCGCGCCCCTTCGGGCGCGGAGGGCTACTCGTTGGTGAATTCGTCCAGCACCGTCGCGCCGAGTTCGCGGACGATCAGGTCGTGGCCCGAGAGGGCGTTCTCGTCGAGGTCCGGGTCGTCGTCCTCCGGGGTGTCGTCCTCCACCGAGACCGGTCGGCGGGCCGGTGCCGGGGGCGGCGTCGGCGCGGGGGCCGACGGGGCCGGAGCCGGGGTGGGGGACGGTGCGGCCGGCTGGGGTGCGGCGGCCTGCGGGGTCGGCGGGGCAGGGGCGTACCCACCGCCGCCACCGGCACCACCGCCGTAACCGGCGCCTCCGCCTCCGCCGTAACCGCCACCGCCGCCATGGCCACCGGCGGGCCCGGGGGCACCGCCGCCCGAGGCGTCGACGACCGAGTCGATCTTCCACTGGACCTTGAACTGCTCGGTCAGCGCCGCCTTCAGGACCTCCTCGCCACCGCTGCTCGCGAAACGGTCGCGCGCGCCCGCGTTCACGAACCCGAGCTGCAAGGTGGTGCCGTCGAAGCCTGTCACCTGGGCGTTCTGGCTGAGCAGCATCCAGGTGAAGCGGCGCTTGTTCTTGACCGCCTCCAGGATGTTCGGCCAGAGGGTGCGCGGGTCGGGGCCGCCGGCCGGGGCCGCGGCCATGGGCGCGGGGGCCTGGGCCGCGGCGGGCTCCGACGCGGGCTGCTGCGGTGCGGGCGGCTGTCCGGTGCCGGCGGCCGCCGCGGTGGGCCAGCCACCGGGCCTGCGGCCACCCCCGGCGGGTGCCGCGGTGGGCCAGGCGCCCGGGGCCTGCGAGGTCTCGGGGGTCGGGGCGGGGGCCTGCGCCTGGACGGGAGCCGGGGCCTGGACCGGGGCCGGGGCCGGAGCCTGGGCCTGGGCCTGGACCGGAGCCGGGGCCTGCGGCTGGACCGGAGCCGGGGCCTGGGGCTCACCCGGGGCGCCCCCGCGCACCGCCGCCCGGGCCGCCGCCGCGCCGCCGCCGGGCGGGACCGCTGCCGCGGGAGGCACGGCGTGGGCATCGGGACCGGGAACGTAGGCCATCGCCGGGCCGGGTCCCTGCCCGCCCGGCGTGAAGACCCCGCCGCGCTCGATGCGGTCGAGCCGTGCCATGACGGAGCGCTCGTCGTCGTACGCCGCGGGCAGCAGCACGCGCGCGCAGATCAGCTCCAGCTGGAGCCGCGGTGCGTTGGCCCCGCGCATCTCGGTCAGGCCCTCGTTGACCAGGTCGGCGGCGCGGCTCAGCTCGGCGGCGCCGAACGTGCTCGCCTGCGCCTGCATCCGCTCCACGACATCGGCCGGGGCGTCGATCAGCCCCTTCTCGGCGGCGTCGGGCACGGCGGCCAGGATCACCAGGTCGCGCAGCCGCTCCAGCAGGTCGGAGACGAACCGGCGCGGGTCGTTGCCCCCCTCGATGATCCGGTCCACGACCTCGAAGGCGGCCGCGCCGTCCCCGGTCGCGAAGGCCTCGACGACGGAGTCGAGCAGCGACGCCTCCGTGTACCCGAGCAGACCGGTCGCCATGGCGTACGTCACACCGTCCTCGGCGGCGCCGGCGAGGAGCTGGTCCATGACGGACATGGAGTCACGCACGGAACCGGCACCGGCCCGCACGACGAGCGGAAGGACGCCGTCCGCGACGGGGATGTCCTCCTTGCCGCACACCTCACCGAGGTAGTCCCGCAGGGTCCCCGGCGGGACGAGCCGGAACGGATAGTGGTGCGTACGCGACCGGATCGTCCCGATGACCTTCTCGGGCTCCGTCGTCGCGAAGATGAACTTGAGGTGCTCCGGCGGCTCCTCGACGACCTTCAGCAGAGCGTTGAAACCCGCCGACGTGACCATGTGGGCCTCGTCGATGATGTAGATCTTGTAGCGGCTGCTCGCCGGGCCGAAGAACGCCTTCTCGCGCAGGTCACGGGCGTCGTCCACACCACCGTGCGAGGCCGCGTCGATCTCGATGACGTCGATCGACCCCGGTCCGTTGCGCGCGAGGTCCTGGCAGCTCTGGCACTCCCCGCACGGCGTCGGGGTGGGCCCCTGCTCGCAGTTCAGACACCGGGCCAGGATGCGCGCGCTGGTCGTCTTGCCACAGCCACGCGGACCTGAGAACAGGTACGCGTGATTGACCCGGTTGTTCCGCAGCGCCTGCTGCAACGGGTCGGTGACATGCTCCTGCCCGATGACCTCGGCGAACGACTCCGGGCGATAACGGCGGTACAGCGCGAGAGACGACACGCATACGAGGTTATAGGCGCCCACTGACAACACGGCCCGCCCCCGCCCGCCCGGGAACGCAAACGCCCCCCACGCACCCGCCAGAGCCGACCTACCCTTGCTGCCTTCCGGCCCTGGGGGAGTTCAGTCAGATAGCGCCACGTGAGGGGCTGCGCCCAGAGTACATGCTCCGGGCCGGTGGAACGAGTTCCCTCCGGACCAGGGGCAGGCGTTCGCGAGCACCCTCAAACGTCTTGTATTGTTTGCCGCGGAGGATTCGCCTAGTGGCCTAGGGCGCACGCTTGGAAAGCGTGTTGGGGGCAACCCCTCACGAGTTCGAATCTCGTATCCTCCGCCGGCAGAAGGCCCGGACCGTGTCACACGGTCCGGGCCTTCGTCGTTGTCCGGCGGCTGCGGGCCCGCGGTCAAGCCGAAGCCAAGAATCGGGCGTCGTCCCGCGGTGCCGCCCCCGGGGCGGGCCATTCTGGTGGCAGCACATGAGGGGGCACGTCATGGCGTCCACACCAGGCTCGGCGGCAGGGCCGAGCACGTTCATCACGCGGTCCGTGGAGGAAGCGAGCCACGTGCTGTCGGAGGTCTACTACGACATGCGGCTCGAGGTGAGAGGGGCGGACGCGCAGGACTTCGTCACCCGCATCGGCACGGCCGATCTCGGCGCGCTGACCGTGGGCGACGTCAGCTTCGGGACCGGGATCAGGACGAGTTACTGCGAGCCGGGTTTCTACCACGTCTGCGTTCCGCTCAACGGCGGCTTCAGCGTGCGGGAGGGCTCCGCGCCGCCCGTGTGCACCACCACACGCATGGGCGTGATCTACGACCCCACCCGGACCATCAGCGTCTACGACTGGGAACCCGACTGCCGGGTCATCGCCGTGAAGGTCTGCAAGCTGGCCGTGCACCGCCAGCTGGAAACCCTGTTGGGGAAACCACTGGCGCGCCAGCCACGCTTCAAGCCGTACTTCGACCTCACCCGGGGCCCCGGGCTCAGCTGGGCGAACCTGACGCGTTGGAGCCTGCTGGACTGGGAGATACCGCACGGCCTGCTGCGTCAGCCGCTCATCGCGGGCCGGCTGGAACAGACCCTGCTCCAGGGGCTGTTGCTGGCGACCGATCATTCCTACCGCGCCCAGCTGGAGGCCCCGCCGCCGCAGATGCGCCCGGCCGCGGTGAAGCGGGTGACGGACCTCGTCGTGGAGCGCCCGGCGGAGCCGTACGACGCGGCCCGGCTCGCGGCCGTCGCCCAGGTCAGTCTGCGGACCCTGCAAGAGGCGTTCAGCAGGCATGTGGGGATGTCCCCGATGGCGTACGTCACCGAGGTGCGCCTGCAGCGCGTACGGATGCAGCTGCGGACCTCGCCGCCGGGCACGGCGACCGTCACCGATGTCGCCTACCAGTGGGGGTTCGCGCATCTGGGCCGGTTCGCGCAGCGCTACCGGGCCCGGTTCGGGGAGACGCCCTCCCAGACCCTGCGTTCTCCCTGAATCTGCCGATGTCCCGTCCGGCCCGCATATGTCCCGCGCTTACCGGACAGTGCCGCGCAATCCGGAGCGTTGACCGTCGACACCCCGTCGTAGCCTCGTCCCGGCGTCACTGAAGGCCGGGGAGCGATCTCCGGCCGCTTGGCTCAGCAGCGGGGGCCCCGGACCCCGGTCCCCGCTGCCTCAACGGGCACTCGGGGTGAATGACGTTCTGTCAGCGCCGAGGTAATGGCACATGCAATCCGACTCCCACCTTCCCGAACAAGCCGTTCTCGTCACGGAGTTGAACCGCCAGGTAGTCATTCTCCTGGGCGACAACGTGAAGGACGAATGGAGCCTTCGCGGCCTGCTGGCCAGCTTCGAGCTGGGCCGGCGGTCGGGGAAGAAGATCGTGGTCGACCTGTCCGGGGTCGAGTTCTTCAGCGCGGAGGCCCTCTGCGCCCTGCTGCAGCCCGTCCGCAAGGGCGAGGACCCGCTCTGTCTCGCGGGTCCCCTCAGTTCACGAGCGCTGCGGCGCCTGGAGGTGACGGGCACCTCACGGTTCTTCACGATCTTCCCGACTCTCGTGGACGCGCTGGCCCAGACGTCGGTCTCCGTCTCGTTCACCCCCACCGCCTCGCGGGGTCGAGGGTGTCCGGGGGCGGGCGGCGGACGATGAGGTCGCGGGCCGGGTCGGGCGGGGCCCGGTCGTGAGTGGCGTCCGCGCTGTGCCGCCCCCGCTGTCCTGCCGGGCGGATCGCGGTGGGCCCGGGCTCCTATCCTCGCCGGGCTCCTATCCTCGCTCTGATGACAAGCACCCACCGCACCTCCCGCCTCGTGAACACGCTGCGCAGCAGGGCTCTCCTGCCCTCCGGCGACGGGGGCACGGCGGGCAGACCGGTGGCGGCGGCGCCCGTGCCGCGCCCGCCGCTGGTGCCGGCGCGGGCCGTGGACCTGGTGCTGACGGGTGTGGCGCTGGCGCCCGCGGTGGTGACCAGCGTGCAGAACCCGGCCATGGGGCCGGGCGCTCCCTGGGTGAATCTGCTGCTGGCCGCCGTGAGCGCGCTGCCGCTGCTCGCGCGGCGGCGGGCTCCCGAGGCGGCGGTCGCCGTGTCGCTGGTGGCGAAGGTGCTTCAGGTGTCGGCGTTCGCGGCGCCGATCGCGTACTACGCGGAAGGGGCCTATCGGGGCCCGCACGGCCGGCGGACCGTCTGGGCGTCGGCCGGGGTCGGGCTCGTGGCGCTCGCGCCGTGGAGCGCCGGGGCGTGGTCCAGCGCCCGGACCCTGGTGCTCTGGTTCTCGGTGAACTACGTCTTCTCCTGCCTGGTGCCGCTGCTGCTGGGGCTCTACGTGGGTCAGCGGCGGGCCGTCGTCGCCGGGCTCGTCGAACGGGCCGAGCGCGCCGAGCGGGAGCAGCGGCTCGTCGCCGAGGCGGCACGGGAGCAGGAGCGGCGGCGGATCGCGGGCGAGATGCACGACGTGGTCTCGCACCAGGTGAGCCTGATCGTGGTGCACGCCAACGCGCTCAGCGCCGTGGCCCATGATCCGCAGGTGACGGGCGAGGCCGCCGAGATCATCCGGAGCGCCGGGCGGCGGGCGCTCACCGAACTCCGCGAGATGCTGGGGCTGCTCAGGAACGGGCCCGCCGCGGAGGACGGGGAGAGCGCGGTCGGCGAGCGGCGCGCCGCCGTCGACCGGATCCAGGAGCTGGCCGACGGCTCACGGGCCGCCGGGCTTCCCGTCACCGTGCGCGTCGAGGGCGCGCCGCAGCCGCTGGCCGAGCCGGTCGAGCGGGCCGCGCACCGGGTCGTGCAGGAGGCCCTGACCAATGTGCACAAGCACGCCCCGGGCGCCGCGACCCGGATTCGGCTCGCCTATGAGCAGGGCGGTGTGCGGGTGGGGGTCGTCAACGGTCCGGCCGAGGGGCCCGGCACCGTGCAGGATTCCGGGGGCGAGCCGTTGCTGCCCAGCGGCGGGCACGGGCTGATCGGTCTGGCGGAACGGGTACGGCTGGCCGGGGGCACCCTCGAGTCCGGGCCCACAAGGGACGGCGGGTTCCGGATCGACGCCGCGCTGCCGATAGCGGTGCCCGAAGCGGCCTGAACGGGGCACGGTCGGCTAGGTCAGGCCGGCGTCGTGGGCGATGAGGGCGACCTGGGTGCGGTTGGCCGCGTCCAGTTTGGCCATGATGCGGCTGAGGTGGACCTGACCCACCACCGCCCGGCGCGCCCGGCGCCGCCTCAGGCCGTCACCGCCGTCAGCAGCACCACCGCGTCGGTCAGCGCCACCAGGCCGTGGCGTTCCTGGGGGATCGGGCGGAGGTCGCCGGGGCCCAGTTCCACGTCGCCCGAGACGGCGGTGAGGCGGACGCGGCCCGTGAGGATCTGGAGGGCGGCGGCGGGCGGGGCGTTGTGCTCCTCCAGGGCGCTGCCCTCCACCAGGGCGATGACGCTCTGCCGCAACTGGTCCTCGTGCAGGATCAGTTCCGCGCTGCGGCCGTGCGGGGCCGAGCGGGCGGCGGCCAGATGGTCGTCGGCGAGGGTGGCGAGGTGGTGTGTGGTCGTCATGGGTTCAGGGTCGCCGGGCGCACCGCCGGGCGCGAGGGCGCGTCAGCCGTTCGGGCGCACCGCGGCGCCGGGGCAGCTGCCCTCCACCAGGTCCGCGAAGGCGCGGGCGGGCGGCGACAGCGCGGCCCAGCGGCGGACCGCCCAGCCGACCTGGAGCGGCGGCAGGCAGGGGACGGGGACGAGGACGAGCCCGGGGTGTCCCGGCCCGCGCAGGCCGGGCAGGTCGGGGACGACGGCGTGGCCGAGGCCGAGCTGCGCCAGGTGCGCGGCGGTGTCCCAGTCGGCGATGCCGGTCCCGGCGGACGCCGCGTCCGCGATGCCGAGCTCGGCGAAGCGGTCGTTCAGGTGGGAGCGGGACGTGGAGTGCTCGGGCGGCAGGATCAGCTGCGCCGAGCCCGCCAGGTCGGCCGGTTCGACGGACCGCCTGACGGCCAGCGGGTCGTGCTCCTGCACGGCGAGGACCCAGGGCAGCTCGACCACCGGCCGCAGTTCGATGCCGCGCTCGACGGGCCCCATGGTGATCCAGGCGAGGTCCAGGTCGTGCGCGGCCAGCGCCTCGAAGCAGCTCCGGCTGGAGCTGACCGTCTGGAACTCCAGGCTGATCTGCGGGTGTCCGCGCCGGTAGGCGACGATCGCCTCGGCCATGAAGTGCCGTACCGAGGTGGCGCCCGTGGTCACCCGCACCGAGCCGCTCGCGCCGCGCGCCAGGTCGTCCAGGCGGCGCAGCGCGTCGTCGAGGGCGCCGATCCCGTCGGCCGCGGCGGCGCGCAGGATCCGGCCGGCGGGGGTGGGCACGACCCCGCGCGCGTGCCGTTCGAGCAGCTCGATGCCGGTCTCCTTCTCCAGCCGTTTGACGTGCTGGCTGACGGCGGACTGGGTGCAGGACAGGTCGCGTGCGACGGCGCTGAGACTGCCCGCGCGGCAGACGGCGACGAAGACGCGGAGGTCGTCGAGGGTCACGTCGACCGAAGCTACCGCTTGGGTATCTGCAAGAAAACCCGAGGATTGACTTGGGTCGGGCGCGCGGAGCACGATCGTCGGCGGGACGGCCCAGGGCGGCAACCCGTCGCGGAGGTCGCGAACTCCGGGCGGGTGCCGACCCGTTGAGCTACAGGGAGCGGTGAACGGTGGACGTGGTGGAAGCGGTGGCGATCGGTGGCGCCGGGGTCGCGGCGGGCGGCATGAACGCGGTGGTCGGCTCCGGCACCCTGATCACGTTCCCGACCCTGCTCGCCTTCGGCTACCCGCCGGTGCTCGCGAACGTCTCCAACAACGTGGGCCTTGTGCCCGGGGTGCTCTCCGCCGCGTACGGCTACCGGCGCGAACTGCGCGGCCAGCGGCGGCGGTTGCTCCGGTTCGGTGCCGCGTCGCTGCTCGGCGGTCTCGCGGGGGCGCTGCTCCTGCTGCGGCTGCCCGACGCCGCGTTCCGCCGCATCGTGCCGGTGCTGATCCTCACCGCGTGCGTCCTCGTCCTGGTCCAGCCGTGGCTGAACCGGTGGATGAAGGCGCGGCAGGATCGAAGGGGAGCCACCCGGGCCGACGGCGGTGTGCCGATGTGGCTCGGCGTCCTCGGCACGGGCGTCTACGGCGGCTATTTCGGGGCGGCCCAGGGCGTGCTGCTCATGGGCATGTTCGGGGCGGTGCTCCGGGACGACCTGCAACGCCTGAACGCCGCGAAGAACGTGCTCGCGTCCCTGGTGAACGGGATCGCGGCCGTCGTCTTCATCGCGGTCGCCGACGTCGACTGGGCGGTGGCGGGGCTGATCGCGGCGGGCTCCACGGCGGGCGGCCTGCTCGGCGCCCGCCTCGGCCGCAGGCTGCCGCCGGCCGCGATGCGGGGTGTCATCGTCACGGTCGGCGTCACGGCCTCGGTCCTGCTGATCGTCCGCTCATGAACTACCTGGTGTAGACGGCCAGTTGAGCGCGCTTCTGAGGCAGGTACACCTCGGGCAGGTCCACCTCCGGCAGCACGATCTCGCCGACGAGCTCGAACCCGGAGCGGGCGAACAGCGCGATCGCCTTGTCGTTGCGGGCGTCCGGCTCGACGACGATCCGCTTCTTGCCGAGTCCGTCGAGGGCGTACCCGACGAGCACGTCGACCAGCGCCGCGGTGAAGCCGCGCCGCCCGCTCGCGTCCCCGGCCGGCGGCCCGACGAGCAGATGCGCGCCGACGTCCCCGTCCAGCACCTCGTAGCACTCGCTGACCCGGTCGGCCTCCGGCTCGTACGTCTGGAAGAGCGCGACCGGCACCCCGTCGAGGCGGACCAGGAACGCGTGGTGGGTGTCGAGGCCGGCCATGTGCGCGTAGATGTCGCGGACGGTGTCGCGGTCCAGGCCGGTCATGCCCCAGAACGTGGCGCGCTCCTCGCTCACCCAGCCGTGCAGCACGTCGATGTCGGCGCCCGCCGGGTCGACGGGCGTGAGCCGGAAGGTGCCGAAGCCGTCGACGGCGCGCTCGTACACGTCGGTCACTGAGGTCTCCTTGCTGGGGGTCAGCCGGTCGAAGTCGGTGACGACCGGGGCGAGTTCACCGCGCAGCCACAGCGGCAGCTGGTCGCGGTGGTGGGCGGTGCCGGGGACGCCGGAGGCACCGAGCGGCACGATCCAGCGGCTGTTCTCGCGGCGTGCGAGGTCCCACACGTAGCGGGCGGCGGGCCCGCGCGCGGCGAGGTCGGTGATGCCGGGCACGCTCGACGTGGACAGGACGCAGTCGTGGTCGCCGTCGAGGGCGGGCCGCTCGGCGCCGGGGTCGGGCAGCGCCTGCCAGGCGGCGAGCCGGTGCAGCTCGCCCCAGGTCGCCTCCGGCGCGCCCGCGACCTCCTCGACCGCCTCCCGGACGGCGGTGAGCCGTTCCCCGTACGGGATGTGAGGCTCCGTCAGCAGGTTCTCCAGGCCGTACGCGACGCGCGGTACGAGCGCGAGCCAGGGCCGGAAGACCTCGGGGTAGGCGGCGCCCAGGCCGGTCAGCGGCGCGAGGGACGGATGGGCGGCGATGCGGAGCACGACGGCGGACCGCACCCGGGCGTACGCGGCGGCGCGCACGCTGCCCGCCGCCATCCGCCGGTCCCAGTTCAGCAGCGACTCCCGCAGCCGAGCGCCCTCGGGGGAGAGCCCGTCCAGCCGCTCGACGAGGCCGAGGAGGGGCGTGGCTGAGGCGAGCGCGGTGTCGGTGTGCACGGCGGCCATGTCCCCGGCGGCCCAGGTGGCCCGCCCGGCGAGCAGCTCGCCGATGCGCCGGGCGCGGTGCGGCGGCGCGAACTCGGTGCCGAGCGGCGCGGCCAGGGAACGCTCGTTGGCCATGACGGCGACGCCGTCGACGTCGGCGCGCGGCAGCGGGTCGTGGACGCCGCGCCAGGCGTACCGCTCCTCCCACGCGGGCACCACCCGCACCCTGTTCTCGGGGTCGCGCAGCGGCACGGTGCCCGCGACGCGGTGCAGCGTGCCGCCCTCGGTGTCGGCGGCGAGCACGACGTTGACGGGCTCGGCCCAGCCGTCGAGGGCCCGGTCGACGTCGGCGACGGTCCGGGCGCGCAGCAGGGCGGGCAGCGTGGCGAAGCCCAGGTTCCCGAAGACGCGGGCGGGCTGGCGCAGGCTGACGCCCTCACCGGCACCCTCATCGGGCCCGCCGATCACGACGACGCCGCGCTCGGTCTCGATGACCTCGACGCCCTCTTCCAGGTGCGCGTGGGCCGGGCGCCAGCCGTCGGGGCCCAGCGCCTCGACGCCGCCGTCGCCGGTGCGCCGCAGCCGCTCGCGGTACAGGTCCTGGTAGTCGGCCATGGCGTTGGTGATGGCCCAGGCGACGGCGCCCGTGTGCCCGAAGTGCCCGATGCCGGGGACGCCCGGCACGGCGAGGCCCACCACGTCGAACTCCGGGCAGGCGAGCCGGATCTGCTGGTAGACGCCCGGGTCCTCGATGTACCGGTGCGGGTCCCCGGCGATCAGGGCGCCGCCGTCCGCGGCGCGCTCCGCGTCGACCAGCCAGCCGTTGCTGCCCAGCGTGCCGGGGCCGTCGGTCGCGAACAGCTCCACCGCGTCCGCCCCGAGCCGCCGCACGACCTCGTCGCGCCACAGCTTCCCGGGGAACCCGGCGAACAGCACGTGCGTCGACACCCACACCCCGAGCGGCGTCCAGGGCTCCCAGCGGCCAGGCGCCCCGCCGGTCCGGGCGAACTCCGGGGCCCGGGCGCCGTGTTCGCGCAGTCCTTCGTTGACCCCGTCGACGTACGCGCCCACCCACGCGCGGGTCTCCGGGTCGAGGGCGCCGTGGCAGCGCCGGGCGGTGTCCGCCAGCCGGGCCCGCCGCGCGAAGGCGTCCCAGCCGGACTCGCCCGGCCCGAGCAGCCCGGCGGAGGTGCCGAGCATCCGGTGCCGCTCGACCTCGATCTGCCAGCCGCGGTCGACGGCGGTCACGTACCCCTGCGCGTACGCCAGCGCCGAGGCGTCGTCCGCCCGCAGATGCGGTATCCCCCACGCGTCCCGGAAGACCTCGAAGTTCACCGTTCCCCCACTCGACTTCCACATTTATTAGGTGAGCCTAACCTAATCCCCACATGTCGGGACCGCGTCGGTGGGTCATCATCGACGTATGGACGTCACCCTCCACCTCGCCCAGGACCCCGCCGCCGACGAACTGCTGGGCCGCAGCCCGCTCGCCGCGCTGGTCGGGATGCTCCTCGACCAGCAGGTGCCCATGGAGTGGGCCTTCGCGGGGCCGCGCACGATCGCCGACCGGCTCGGCGCCGACGACCTCGACGCGCACGAGATCGCCGCGCGGGATCCCGAGGCGTTCGCCGCGCTGCTCTCCGAGAAGCCGGCCGTGCACCGCTACCCCGGCTCGATGGCCAAGCGGATCCAGCAGCTGTGCCAGTACCTCGTCGAGCACTACGACGGCGACGCCGCCGCCGTCTGGACCGGCGTCGGCACCGGCAAGGAGCTCCTGGCCCGCCTCGTCGAGCTGCCCGGCTTCGGCAAGCAGAAGGCCCAGATCTTCCTCGCCCTGCTCGGCAAGCAGCTCGGCGTGCGCCCCACGGGCTGGCGCGAGGCGGCCGACGCCTACGGCGAGGCGAAGGCGTACCGCTCCGTCGCCGACATCACCGGCCCCGAGTCCCTGGTGAAGGTCCGCGCGCACAAGCAGGAGATGAAGGCGGCGGCGAAGGCCGCGAAGGCGTCAGCCAAGTGACCTCTCCGTAGCCCATGAGAGGGGAAAAGGGCGCCCGGTGATTGCGTCACGGGCGCGTCCGGGGGACAAGTCGACGCATGAGTGTCGCGCCGTTCCCCCTCGCGCCGGGCCCCCGTGCCCGGACGTGGGCGGGCGCGCTCCTGCTGGTCCTGGCCCTGCTGCTCGCCCCGTTCGCCGCGCCGCCCGCCGAGGCGGCGGCCCCGCCCGTGGCCGCGGCGTCCTGCGAGGGCGGTGAGCACCAGGACGCTCCCGAGGCCGCGCTCCGGCTGCCCACCGGGCATCCGACACGGCTGCCGGCGGCCCCGCCGCCGCGCGCCTTCCCCCGGGCGGCCCGTCTCGGGGCCACCCCCGCCGAACATCCCGCCCGCCTGTCCCACCGCGCCCTGCGCACCGTCGTCCTGCGCTGCTGACAGATCCGGTCCTCCCGGATCCCTCATCACCCCTGTCAGCACCGAAAGGACGCTCCACCATGCCCAAGGACCCGTACGCGCTGCTGCGCGCTCTGCTCCGCGCGGAAGCCACGCGTGACGCCCGCGCTCATCAGTCCCCTGAGCCCACGGCTCCCCGCAAGGGCTCCGCTCAGCCTCCCCGGAAGCGCTCCGGAAGCTGAACCACGCCGGGCGGCCACCTCGGCCGCCCGGCCCCCGGGGGTCGTCGTTCGTCTGCGGCCCGGTGGGGGCTGGTCGCGCAGTTCCCCGCGCCCCTGAAAGATCCGCGTCTGCCCCACGCATGTCCCGCCGCGACCTGCGGCCCGGCGGCCGCTTCTCGCGCAGTTCCCCGCGCCCCTTAAGGCATGCGCTTCGCGCGCCTTCCCCGGTGGAGGGATGCCGCACGCAGTGCGCATCTCAGGGGCGCGGGGAACTGCGCGACCAGCCACGACGAGAGGCGCGCGCGAAGAGCCGGGTCAGCGGCGCCGGGTGCCGAAGATCGAGCGGGAGATCTCGCGGCCCAGCTGGGTGCCCATGGAGCGTGCCAGCGACTTGAAGATCCCGCTGCCCACGACCTGGTCCACGACGGACGCGTCCTGGGACGGCTTGGCCCGGGCGGCGGCCCGGGCCGCCTTCTCCGCCTCGGCGGCCTCCGCATCCGCCTGCTTGCGGGCCGCGGTCTCGGCCTCCCGCGCGGTCAGCTTCTCGAACGCCGACTCCCGGTCCACGGCATCCGCGTACCGCGAGTACAGCAGCGACCCCTTCACGGCCGCGTCGAGCGCCCCCGCCTCCACGGGCCCCATCAGCGACTCCGGCGCCCGCAGCCGGGTCGCCGCGACCGGCGTCGGCGCGCCCTTCTCGCTGAGTACGGTGATCACGGCCTCGCCGGTGCCGAGCGAGGTCAGCGTCTCCTCCAGGTCGTACCCGGAGTTCGGGAACGTCTTCACGGTGGCCTTCAGCGCCTTCTGGTCGTCGGGCGTGAAGGCCCGCAGCGCGTGCTGCACCCGGTTGCCGAGCTGCCCGAGGACGTCGGAGGGCACGTCCTTCGGGGTCTGCGTCACGAAGAAGATGCCGACGCCCTTGGAGCGGATCAGCCGCACGGTCTGCGTGATGGCTTCGAGGAACGCCTTGGACGCCCCGTTGAAGAGCAGGTGCGCCTCGTCGAAGAAGAACACCAGCTTCGGCTTCTCCACGTCCCCGACCTCGGGCAGCCGCTGGAACAGATCGGCGAGCAGCCACATCAGGAAGGTCGAGAACAGCTGCGGCTTGTCCTGCACGGCCGGCAGTTCCAGTACGGAGACCAGGCCCCGCCCGTCGGAAGCGGTCCGCAGCAGCTCGCTCGTGTCGAACTCCGGCTCCCCGAAGAAGTCCCCCATGCCCTGCGCCTCGAACGCGGTCAGCGCCCGCAGGATCACCCCGGCCGTGACGCTCGACAGACCGCCGATCGTCTTCAGCTCGGGCTTGCCCTCGTCGGAGGTGAGGAAGGTGACGACGGCCCGGAGATCCTTCAGGTCGTAGAGCTCCAGGCCCTTTTGGTCGGCGTAGTGGAAGATCAGGCCGAGCGACTGCTCCTGCGTCTGGTTGAGCTGGAGCACCTTCGACAGCAGGACCGGGCCGAAGCTGGTGACGGTGGCGCGCAGCGGGATGCCGGTGCCGATCCCGCCCAGCGCGTAGAACTCGCAGGGAAAGCCCGTGGCCCGCCATTCCTGGCCCACCTGCCCGGCCCGCTCGCGCACCTTGTCGCCGTCCTCGCCGGGCGCCGAGATCCCGGAGACGTCGCCCTTGATGTCGGCGAGGAAGACGGGCACGCCCTGCGCGGCCAGCTGCTCCGCGACGAGCTGGAGGGTCTTGGTCTTGCCGGTGCCGGTGGCGCCCGCGACGAGGCCGTGCCGGTTCAGCATCGGCAGCGGGATGCGGATCTGCGCGTCCGGGTGGCACTGCCCGTCCCACAGCAGCGCGCCGAGATCGAGGGCCGGCCCGGTGAACGCGTACCCGGCGGCGATCTCCAGGGCCTCGGCGGGCAGCGCGGGAGCGCCGGTGACGGTCTCGGGGTGCGCACCCTCCGCACCGCCGGCGCCTTCCCCGGGCTCCGTCTCCGTGCGCTCCGCCTCCTGCGTCAAGGAGACGCCCGGTTCTCCCCCGGACGGGTCCGCTCCACTCGCCCGTCCGCCCGCCATCGGCTCGCTGTCACTCATTTCAGGCCCCTGTCCCGGGTTTGAGTGGTCCTGTTTCGCCCCAGTTCAGGGCGTTATTTCACAGGGTCGCACTCCGTCTCCATGGCTGCGCCCGGAGAGCCCGGCCCGGTAGGCTTTCCGTGTGATCTTCAAGCGCATCGGAAACGGCCGGCCGTACCCCGACCACGGCCGGGAAAGCACCCGGCAGTGGGCGGACGTCGCGCCGCGCCCGGTCCGCCTCGATCAGCTCGTGACGACCAAGGGTCAGCTCGACCTGGAAACGCTGCTCGCCGAGGACTCGACGTTCTACGGCGATCTCTTCGCGCACGTCGTGAAGTGGCAGGGCGATCTGTATCTGGAGGACGGCCTGCACCGCGCCGTGCGCGCCGCGCTCCAGCAGCGCCAGGTGCTGCACGCCCGCGTCCTCGAACTCGGCTGACGGTCACCGCGGCGGCCGGGAGTCCCGCACGTCCGTATTGGCCCTTTCGGGTTGGACTGAGCGGCCACCACTGATCATTTAATAGGCATCGCCGTCGGGCGGCACTACGCTGCGCCCATGAGCATGCTCACTCCCCCCGGCATGGGCGGCAAGTACCGCATCACGGGGGACAAGTACCCCCGTATGCGGCGCGGCCGCTCGCGCAGCAGGATCGTGCTCGCCGTCGTCGCGTCCGTCGCGGCGATCGGCCTGATCGGCTGGGGATCGTTCCAGCTCGTCGATGTCTTCACAGGCGGCGGCAAGGCCAGCGCGGCCGGCTCCGGCGCCGCGGACTGCCCGAAGCATCCGAGCGCGAGCCCGACCCCCGCCAAGGCCGCGGCGAAGCTGCCCGCCCCCGCGAAGATCAAGGTCAATGTCCTCAACGCCACGACCCGAGGCGGTCTGGCCAAGGACACCGCCGACGAGCTGAAGAAGCGCGGCTTCGCCATCGGGGACGTAGGAAACGCGACAAAGGTGTACGACAAGAAGGTCCAGGGCGTCGGGATACTGCTCGGCGCGAAGTCGGCCTCCGACGCCGCGCTGCCCGTCCTCGGCACGCAGCTGGCGGGCGCCGAGCTGAAGACGGACGGCCGCGCCAAGCCGGCCGAGGTGGACCTGATCCTCGGCAAGCAGTTCAAGGCCCTGTCCTCCAAGACGGAGGCCGACAAGGCCCTCTCGGCCCTGACCCACCCGGCGCCGGCCCCCTCCTCATCGCCGAGCTGCGCCTCGTAGGGGCGCCACCAGCCACGAACAAAGCCGCAGTCGCGTCCGCTCATGTATCGAGCGGTCCACGGCGTGCCGGAGGCGGCCAGGAACTGTTCGGTGGCGAAATGGTCCCTCCCCGGCGTGAACGGGTTGTCCGGTGCGGCGGCCTGGTGGCT
>NZ_JBEYYU010000024.1:0-124552 GCF_040645755.1 Streptomyces sp. NPDC046716 | reverse complement strand
ACGGCCATCGCGTCGATCTCGATCGCCCCGAAGTCGTTCCCGAGGCATGCGCTGCGCGCAGCCTCCCCTGATGAGATGGCGCACGCAGTGCGCATCTCAGGGGCGCGGGGAACTGCGCGAGAAGCCCCACCGGCCGGCAGCCGACCGGCAGGCGCGCGGAGCTACTCCGCCCGGTCGTCCAGGCGCTTGGTGATCTCCTTCGACGCCTTCGCCGCCTCCGTCTTCGCGTCGCCGCCCATCAGGACCCTGGACATGTAGGACTTGATGGGGTTGTCGGCGGCCTCCACGGTCGCCCAGAGGGGGGAGGCCGGGGTCGCCTTGCCGTGGGCGGCGCCGACGGCCATCGCGGCGACGCCGGGCTCGCCGGCCACCGCGGCGGCGAGCGTGGTCTTGTTCGGTACGTAGTTCATGGTCCTGGCCAGGTCGGTGTTCCACTTCTTCCCGGCCAGGGCCTCCACCACCGCGACCGCGCCCGAGCGGTGGGCGGTGTTCGCGGGGATCACGAGGTCGGAACCGCCGGTGAACACGGCGCCCGCCCGCGCCGCCGTCTTGCCCGGGATCGGGAAGAAGCCCAGCTTGTTCTTCAGGGACGGGTTCTTCTGCAGGATGCGCTGGGCCGAGCCCGGCACCGAGATGATCTGGGCGACGTCGCCCTTGGCGAACCGGTCCGCCTGCGAGGGGTGTTCCTCGTCGGCGTCCTTGGGGCCGTCGCCGAGCGCCTGGAGCTGCCCGTAGAAGGTCATCGCGCGCAGGGCCGCGTCGGTGTCGAGGGCGCCGGTCCAGATGCCGGCCGACTCGTGGGCGAGTTCGCCGCCCTCGTCCCAGATGAAGCCCGACAGGGTGTACCAGTCCTGCCCGGCCAGGTAGATGCCCTGCGTGCCGCCGGAGTCGAGGCGGCGCGTCATGTCGAGCCATTCGTCCCGGCTCTTCGGCGGCTTCTTGATGCCGGCCGCGTCGAAGAGGGACTTGTTGTAGATGACGACGCGGTTGGCTGCGTACCAGGGGATGCCGAACTGGCGGCCGTTGTCGGCGCCGGGCTCGGCGAGGCCGGGCAGCCAGTCCTCCATGCCGAGGTCGCGGGCGGCCTCGAGCGAGAGCTCCAACAGACCCTGGCCGTCGGCGTATCCCGGGACCTGGGTGTTGCCGACCTCGATGACGTCGGGGACACCGGTGCCCCCGTCCTTGGCGGCGAGGGCCTTGGTGACCTTCTCGCCGATGCCCGTCCACTCCTGGATCCGGACATCGAGGCGCAGCTCGCCGTGGTCGGCCTCGAACTCCTTGGTGAACCGGTCGATGAAAGCGTCCGACGCGCTGCCCTGCATCAGCCACACGGTGATGGTGGTCCGACCCGCGTCACTCCCCGGCAGCACATTGCACGCCGTGGTCAGCAGGCCGGACGCGGCGACGAGGAAACCGGAGGACAGAACGGCACGGCGGGAGATCACGAGGGTCACTTTCTGCCTGCGGACAGGGAGGTTCGGCCCGACGTGGGGGACGAGCGCGACGCTCGTACGGGTGTGGCTGGATTTTGGTATGGACCTTTGCCGCGGTCAAGAGTTACCGGGAAGTAAGTACCACGCGCGCGCCCTCGCGGAAGTCGGCCGCCTGGGGCACGGTGGAACCATGTCGAACCACACGTATCGCGTCACGGAGATCGTCGGCACCTCGCACGAGGGGATCGATCAGGCGATCCGCAACGGCGTCAGCCGCGCCTCGCAGACCCTGCGCAACCTCGACTGGTTCGAGGTCACGCAGGTCAGGGGCCAGATCGTGGACGGGGAGGTCGAGCACTACCAGGTGGGTCTGAAGGTGGGTTTCCGGCTCGAGGACGGCGACTGAGCGGGCCACCGGCCCCACCCGCCGTCAGGTGCGGCCCTCGCGCTCCTGCGCGTCCTTCAGGGCCGCCGACGCGCTCGCCCACCGGGCCCGGACGACGGTGAATCCGGCGCGTTCCGCCTCGTCGCAGACCAGTTCGTCGTCGTCGACGAGCATCCGGACGGTGCGGCCGCGCGCCATGCGCCGCAGAGTCTCCAGCTTGGTGCGCCGGGCGGGCCTGCGGTCGTCGTCGCGCCGCATGTGCAGCGTCCCGGCGGGCAGCCCCTGCGCGGCGAGCCAGGCCACGGTGTCGGCGCGGCACCGCTCGGGCCGCCCGGTCAGGTACACGACCTCGCACTCCTCGGCGCTCCCCCGCGCCAGCGCGATCCCCTCGGCCAGCGGCGGATCGTCCGGGGCCGCGGCGAAGAACTTGTCCCAGTCCCGCGGCGCGCGCTCCAGGAACCGCTGCCGGTGCGCGGTGTCGGCGAGCGTCCCGTCGAGATCGAACACGGCCAGCGGCTTCTTGTCGGAGGTCACGGGATTCAGCCTATTGCCGGGAATCCCCGGTGGCTCAGTACGTTGAACAGAACGTGACCACCGTGATCGAAACGACCCGCTTCTCCGTCCTGGACCGCTCCCGCACCCGCGAGGGCCACTCGGCACCCGAGGCGCTGCGCGACACCGTCGCCCTCGCCCAGGACCTGGAGCGGCTCGGATACAGCAGGTTCTGGGTCAGCGAGCACCACGGGGTGCCCGGGGTGGCCGGTTCGGCTCCGACCGTCCTTGCCGCGGCCGTCGCGGCGGCCACCCGGAGGCTGCGCGTCGGCACCGGCGGCGTCATGCTGCCCAACCATCAGCCGCTGGTCGTGGCCGAGCAGTTCGGGGTCCTCGAGTCGCTCTTCCCGGGCCGGATCGACATGGGCCTCGGCCGGTCGGTCGGATTCACGGACGGGGTGCGGCGGGCGCTCGGCCGGGACAAGGACGTCGCCGACGACTTCGCGGGCCAGCTCGACGAACTCCTCGCGTTCTTCACCGGTACGTCGGCGACGCGCGCCCACGCCCGCCCGTCCGAGGGGCTGACCGTGCCGCCGTTCGTCCTGGCGATGGGCGAAGGGGCCTCGATCGCGGCCCGTGCGGGCCTGCCCATGGTCATCGGCGATCTGCGGAGCCGGGAGAAGATGCTGCGCGGCATCGACCGCTACCGCGCCGAGTTCCGCCCCTCGGTCTGGGCGGCGGAGCCCTACGTGGTGATCTCCGGGACGGTCGCGGTCGCGGGCAGCGAGCCGGAGGCCCGCCGGCTGCTGATCCCGGAGGCGTGGTCGATGGCGCACTCCCGCACGCACGGCACGTTCCCGCCGCTGCCGCCCGCCGAGCGGGTGGCGTCCCTGGAGCTGACCGCGAAGGAGCGCGAGTTCTACGAGGCGGGCCTGCGCGGGCACATCGCGGGGACGGAACAGCAGGTCGCCGACGAGCTGGAGACGGTGATCAAGGAGAGCGGGGCGCAGGAGGTGCTGGTGACGACCAGCACGTACGACCGCGAGGGCCTGCTGGAGTCGTACCGTCGGCTGGCCCGGATCGCCCGCCTGACGCCCGCCTAGGAATTGTTCTTCAGCCCGAGGCCGTGCAGCAGCATCGGCAGCGAGGCGTACAGTTCGCGCTCCCAGTAGGGCCAGGTGTGGGTGCCGGGGCCGTAGAAGTGCGTGGTGAGGTGCTTGGCGCCCAGGCTCTTCAGCCGGTCGGCGAGGGCGTGGTTCTGCCGGTTGAAGTCGGCCTCCAGGGCGTTCGTGGCGCCCGGTGGGTCCAGCGGGCCCGCGGTGCCGTCGCCGCTGGAGAGGTAGACCGGCAGCGACGTCAGGCGCTTCGCCAGGTGGTACGGGTCGTGGGCGGCCCAGACGGCGCGCTGGGCGACGGGGTCGCCCCAGACGCGCAGCGGGTCGGTGTCCTGTCCGGCGAAGAAGCCCAGGATGCGGGAGGTGGACTCGTCGTTCAGGAGGGGGTGCGCGGAGCCGGAGTAGGCGGCCGCCGCCCGGAACATGCCGGGGTGCCGGGCCGCGTAGAGCAGCGCGCCCTGGCCGCCCATGGACAGTCCGGCGACGACCCGGCGGGCACCGGCGCCCCAGTCGCGCTCCAGGAGCCGGCGCAGGTCGCGGGTGTGGAAGGTGTCCCAGGCGGGGTCGCCGCCCTGCCCGTGGTTCCACCAGTCGCTGTACCAGCCGTTCCAGCCGGCCTCGGGCATGACGACGAGGACGTTGCGCAGGCTGTCGAGGGACGCCACGTCGGTCTTGCCCGTCCAGGACGTGTAGTCGCCGCAGCAGCCGTGCAGCAGCCACAGGGTGGGCCAGTGCGTGCGGCGGTCGGCGGGGTCCCAGCCGTCCGGCGTGAGCAGGCGCACCTTCACCGTCCGGCCGCCGAGCGCCGACGCGCGGACCGAGAGGTCCACCTGCCGCTCGGCGACCTGGGTGACGGCGACGACCTCGGCGGCGGGCCGGGCGGGGGCCGCGACGGCGGACGGCGCCGCCCCGAAGGTGAGCAGGAGCGCGGCCAGGACGAGCAGCAGGCGTCTTGCGCGGCGGGTCAGGGCGGCGGTCATGGCGGCTCCCGTGGGGCGTCGGCGGATCGTGCTCCTGCTGCGGTGCGGGTCTGCGGTCTGCGGTCTGCGGTCTGCTTCAGTGCGTGGCGGGGAGCACCAGCAGGGCGTCCCCTACCGGGCGTTCGCCGGTGGCGTCGGACACGTCGTTGATCACCTGGCCGTCGACGACCATCGTGGTCGAACCGCCGCCGTCGAGGTTCATGGCCTCCGTGAGTCCCAGCGACTTGGCGACCGCCGCGCTCTCCGGGATGCTCAGGCCGAGCGATCCGGTGCCGCGGCCGTCGGCGGTGACGAGGATGGTCCGCCCGGCCGCGTCCGTTCCGGCGAGGGTGCGCGGGTTCCGCTTGTGCACCCAGCCGTAGTAGAAGCTCGGGTTGCCGGGCTGCACCATGCCGTCGGTGGCCGGGGTGACGTGGAGGCGGCCGTCGCGGACGAGTTCGGGGCCCCCGTTGAGGACGCTGGTGGTGCGGGACGGGGTGACCGAGCGGCCCGCGGTGTCCTTCAGTCCGCTTCGGATCCGCAGCGGGCGGCCCACGTCGGCGAGCGCGGTGAGCCGGGCGGCGGCGCTGCCGGTGGCCTGGACGCTGCGGCCACCGGCGGGCAGGGCGACGCCGCGCGACGCGCGCACCTCGAGGACCTTGCCGTGCCGGTCGAGGACCGCCTCGGCGCCCTCGCCCTTCGGGGTCTCCTTGCCGAACTCGGGTGTGAAGGCGACGAGTTCGTCCGGGTCGGTGCAGGTCGTGTCGTGCAGCGGACGGGCCGTCGGGACGTCGTCGGCGGTGCCGCCGCAGTTGCGGATCAGGCCGGGGACGCGGTCGATGCCGTCCAGCGGCAGCGAGGTGCGGCCCGCGGTGACGGTGCCGCTCCAGGTGAAGCGGGTGATCGCGGTGGAGCGCCCGGAGTCGTGGACGACGAGGCCGGGGCGGCCGTTGACCGCTTCGCTGAGCAGCCGTCCGTCGTAGACGCCTACGCCGGCCGGGTCACCGGGGGCGCCCGCCTTCGGGTCGAGGACGAAGAAGCCCGCGTTGATCCCGGCGGTGGCTCCGTCGGCGGCGGCGAGCGCGCTGGTCGTCTCGCGGTTCTCCAGGTCCGGGCCGTAGGAGGCCTTGAGGTCGCCGCGGAACTTCTTCGGGTCGACGGTGAGGACGTCGATGTGCCAGGGGCCGCGGTCGCCCGCATCGCCGTCCCAGCCGGTGTACCAGGCGGACCCGGTGTATCCGGCGGCGCGCAGCCGGGTGCGTTCGGCCGTGGCCGCGCTCTCGCTCGGGAAGGTGCCGACGCGGACCCGCCAGCCGAGCGTGCCGCCCGCGTAGTCGGCGGTCGGCGGGGTGGTGACCTTCTCGGAGCGGGCGTCGAAGCCCTTCGCGCGGAGCGCCGCGAGAAGTTCGCCCGCGCTCTCCTCGTCCTTGAGCGCGGTCGGCGGCGCGTCCGGGTCGGGGGATCCGGCGCCGCCCGGGATGGAGAGCTCGACGGTCCAGTCCATGGCCGGGGTGTCGGCGCCGCGCACGATGCGGGTGAGCGTGACGCCCGGCTGGAGGGTCCGGGTCGTCCGGGTCTCGGACAGGCCGGCGGCGCCCAGCGGGAGCCCGTGCCGGGGTGCGGGCGCGGCGGTCGCCGACGGTACCGCCCCCACGAGGGCGAGGGCGCACAGTGCCGCGCCGAAGCCGAACAGCCTGCTGTTCACGAATCCTCCACTGGGCCGACCGCTCGACGGTCGCTCGACCGAAGAAGACCTCCGTAACGGTGCGTGGGCCCGCGACCACCCGTCAAGGCATGTGCACATCATTCATCGGACGTTCTCCCGGGCGTCCGTGCCACGCCGCCGGGCGCGCGCCGCCACCCCCGGTGGGTGGATCATGGAGGACGCCGAAGAGTGACCTCCGCACCACCGGGAGCCCGCCCCATGCACCACCCCGTCCCGTCCGATCCGCGCCACGACGGCCTCGTGCGGGTGCGCGGCGCCCGTGAGCACAACCTCAAGGGTGTGGACGTCGACGTCCCCAGGGACGTCCTCGCGGTCTTCACGGGCGTGTCGGGCTCGGGCAAGTCCTCGCTCGCCTTCGGGACGATCTACGCGGAGGCGCAGCGCCGCTATTTCGAATCGGTCGCCCCGTACGCGCGCCGCCTCATCCACCAGGTCGGCGCGCCGAAGGTCGGCGAGATCAGCGGCCTGCCACCCGCGGTGTCGCTCCAGCAGAGCCGTTCGGCGCCGACGTCCCGGTCCTCGGTCGGCACGGTCACCACGCTCTCGAACTCGCTGCGGATGCTGCTCTCCCGGGCCGGGAGCTATCCGGAGGGCGCCGAGCGGCTGGACTCGGACGCGTTCTCGCCGAACACGGCGGCCGGCGCCTGTCCGGAGTGCCACGGACTGGGGCGCGTCCACCGCACCACGGAGGAGCTGCTGGTCCCCGATCCCTCGCTGTCGATCCGCGAGGGCGCGATCGCGGCCTGGCCCGGCGCCTGGCAGGGGAAGAACCTGCGGGACATCCTCGAGGCGCTCGGCCACGACGTGGACCGGCCCTGGCGGGAGCTGAGGCAGGAGGACCGGGACTGGATCCTGTTCACGGACGAGCAGCCGGTGGTGACCGTGCACCCGGTGCGGGACGCGAACCGCATCCAACGCCCCTACCAGGGCACGTACATGAGCGCGAACCGGTACGTGCTGAAGACCTTCTCGGACTCCAAGAGCCAGTCGCTGCGGGCGAAGGCGGAGAAGTTTCTGCACAGCACGCCGTGTCCGGTGTGCGGCGGGGCGCGGCTGCGGCCCGAGTCCCTGGCGGTGACCTTCGCGGGGCACACCGTCGCGGAGCTGGCCCGGCTGCCGCTGACGGAGCTGGCCCGGGTCCTGGACACGCCCGACCCGTCCGAGACCGCGCGCGTCCTCACCGGGGACCTGCGCGCCCGGATCGGCACGGTCACCGAGCTGGGCCTCGGCTATCTGAGCCTGGACCGCGCCACCCCCACCCTCTCGGCCGGTGAGCTGCAACGCCTGCGCCTGGCCACGCAGTTGAGGTCGGGCCTCTTCGGTGTGGTGTACGTGCTCGACGAGCCGTCGGCGGGCCTCCATCCCGCCGACACCGAGTCGCTGCTCACCGTCCTGGACCGGCTGAAGGCGGCCGGGAACTCGGTCTTCGTGGTCGAGCACCATCTGGACGTGATGCGGCACGCGGACTGGCTGGTGGACGTGGGGCCGCTGGCCGGGGAGCACGGCGGCGAGGTGCTGCACAGCGGCCCGGTCGCCGCGCTGAAGGGGGTCGAGGGCTCCGCCACGGCCCGGTTCCTGTTCGACGACTCCCCGGTGACCGAGCGTCAGGTCCGTTCGCCCCGGGGCTGGTTCACGCTCGGTCCGGTGACCCGGCACAATCTGCGGGACGTGACGGTCGACGTCCCGCTCGGCGCCTTCACGGCCGTCACCGGCGTCTCGGGGTCCGGCAAGTCCACACTGATCGGCGAGATCACGGAGGACCGGGAGGGCGTGGGTCGTCTGGTGGTCGTGGACCAGAAGCCGATCGGGCGCACACCGCGCTCCAACCTCGCCACGTACACAGGGCTGTTCGACGTCGTGCGCAAGGTGTTCGCGGCCACCGACGAGGCGAAGTCCCGCGGCTACGGCGTGGGGCGGTTCTCCTTCAACGTCACCGGCGGGCGCTGCGAGACCTGTCAGGGCGAGGGGTTCGTCAGCGTCGAACTCCTCTTCCTGCCGAGCACGTACGCGCCGTGTCCCACCTGCGGGGGCGCCCGCTACAACGCGGAGACGCTGGAGGTCTCCCACCGGGGGCTGAACATCGCCGAAGTGCTCGACCTGACCGTGGAGTCGGCCGCCGCGTTCTTCGCGGACGATCCCGCGGCGTCGGCCGTGGAGCGCAGCCTTCGGACGCTGCTCGACGTCGGCCTCGGCTACCTCCGGCTCGGCCAGCCCGCGACCGAGCTGTCCGGCGGCGAGGCCCAACGCATCAAGCTGGCCAGCGAGTTGCAGCGGGTGCGGCGCGGCCACACCCTGTACCTCCTGGACGAGCCGACCACGGGTCTGCACCCGGCCGACGTGGAGGTGCTGCTGCGGCAGCTCGACGGACTGGTCGACGCGGGGCACTCCGTGGTGGTCGTGGAGCACGACATGGCGGTCGTCGCGGGCGCGGACTGGGTGATCGACATGGGACCCGGCGGCGGGGACGCGGGCGGCCGTGTCGTCGTCGCGGGACCGCCCGCCGAGGTGGCGGCCCATCCCGAGAGCCGTACCGCCCCCTACCTCCGTCGGCTGCTGCCCTGACGGAGTCCTCCCTTGGCCAGCTTCCCGGTGGGCGTGCGCGGCAGCGCGTCGACGAACTCGACGTCCCTGGGCACCTTGTAGTGCGCCATGCGGTCACGGACGTAGCGGATCAGCTCGGCCGCCAGCTCCGGCCCCGCGCAGGCGCCCTCGGCCGGCTGTACGTACGCCCGTACCGACTCCCCCATCTCCTCGTCCGGCACGCCGACGACGGCCACGTCGGCGACCGCCGGGTGCAGGACGAGGCAGTCCTCGATCTCCTGCGGGTAGATGTTGACCCCACCCGAGATGATCATGAACGCCTTGCGGTCGGTGAGGAAGAGGTAGCCGTCCTCGTCGACATGGCCGATGTCCCCCGTGGTGGTCCAGGCCGGGTGCTCGGGATGCTGGGCCTCGCGGGTGCGGCCGTCGTCGCGGTGGTAGCGGAACGGGAGTTCGTCGCGCTCGAAGTAGACGGTGCCGGTCTCCCCTGGCGGCAGGACCTTCCCCTCCTCGTCGCAGATCCTCAACTCGCCGAGGAGACCGGCGCGTCCGACGGAACCCGGCTTGCGCAGCCACTCGTCCGGGCCGATGAACGTGATCCCGTTACCCTCGGTGGACGAGTAGTACTCGTACAGAACCGGTCCCCACCACTCCATCATCCGCCGCTTCACCTCGAGAGGACAGGGCGCCGCCGCGTGCACGGCCACCTTCATCGACGAGGTGTCGTACCGCTCGCGGACGGCGTCGGGCAGTTTCAGCATCCGGACGAACATGGTCGGCACCCACTGGCTGTGGGTGACCCGGTGCCGCTCGACGGCCGCCAACGCCCCTTCGGCGTCGAAGGAGTTCATGAGGACGACGGTGCCGCCGGTCGCGGTGATCGTGCCGCAGAAGCGCAGTGGCGCCGCGTGGTAGAGCGGCGCGGGACAGAGGTAGACCGTCTCCTCGTCGAAGCCGTACATGGGCTGGAAGAGGAGTTGCACCGTGGACGGCTCGGTGCGGACGTCGCCGTCCGGCAGGGCGGGCTCGACGCCCTTGGGGCGGCCGGTGGTCCCGGACGAGTAGAGCATGTCGGTGCCGCGCGGCTGCACCTCGGGCGGCTCGGCGGACGCGGCCGCCAGCGCGGCGTCGTAGGTCCCGTCGTCGAGGCCGAGGACATGGGCGACGCCGGGGGCCGACTCGGCCACGGCCGCGCCGAGTTCGCTCAGCGCGCCGGAGACGATCAGGGCGCTCGCCCCGCAGTCACGCACGATGTAGGCGGCTTCGTCGGCGGTGAGGTGGTGGTTGACGGCCGTGAGGTAGAGGCCCGAGCGCATCGCGGCCCAGTAGACCTCCATGGCGCGCGGCTCGTTGCCGCAGAGCAGCGCGAGATGGTCGCCCCGGCGCAGCCCTCTGGTGCGCAGATGGTCGGCGAGGCGCAGCGAGTTCTCCTCCAGCTCGCCGTAGGTGAGGGTGGTACCGCCGTCGGCCGTGACGACGGCCGGCCTGGCTCGGTCGTACGTTCCCGGATACATGGAACGGACCGTACCCCGCACACATGACGCGGCGTCAGACCCCGGAACGCGATGACGGGACCGGGAGAGCACCTGCTCCCGGCCCCGCCCACCCCGCGCTGTTCGCGGGACGTGTGGTGACACGACCTAGCGGCCGGCCTTGCGGTTGGCGCGCAGCCACTCCTTGTTCATGCTCGTGATGGAGAACAGCGGGATGCCCTTGGGGCAGGCCGTCGCGCACTCGCCGGCGAGCGTGCAGCCGCCGAAGCCCTCGTCGTCCATCTGCGCCACCATGTCCAGGACGCGGGTCTCGCGCTCGGGGGCGCCCTGCGGCAGCACGTTCAGGTGGTTGATCTTGGCCGAGGTGAACAGCATGGCCGCGCCGTTCGGGCAGGCCGCCACGCAGGCGCCGCAGCCGATGCACTCGGCGTGCTCGAAGGCGAAGTCCGCGTCCGGCTTGGGCACGGGCGTGGCGTGCGCCTCGGGCGCGGTGCCGGTCGGCGCGGTGATGTAGCCCCCGGCCTGGATGATCCGGTCGAAGGCCGTGCGGTCGACGACCAGGTCCTTGATGACCGGGAAGGCCGAGGCGCGCCACGGCTCGATGTCGATCGTGTCGCCGTCCTGGAAGGACCGCATGTGCAGCTGGCAGGTGGTGGTGCGCTCGGGGCCGTGGGCGTCGCCGTTGATGACGAGGCTGCACGCGCCGCAGATGCCCTCGCGGCAGTCGTGGTCGAAGGCGACGGGGTCCTCGCCGCCCGTGATGAGCTCCTCGTTGAGGGTGTCGAGCATCTCCAGGAACGACATGTCCTGGCTGATCCCGTCCACCTCGTACGTGGACATGGCGCCTTCGGCGTCGGCGTTCTTCTGGCGCCAGACGCGCAGGGTGAGCTTCATGCGTAGCTCCGCTGAGTGGGGTGGACGTACTCGAAGACCAGGTCTTCCTTGTGCAGGGTGGGCGCCTCGCCGGTGCCGGTGAACTCCCAGGCCGCCGCGTAGGAGAACTCCTCGTCCTGGCGGGCGGCCTCGCCGTCGGGGGTCTGCGACTCCTCCCGGAAGTGGCCGCCGCAGGACTCGGCGCGGTGCAGCGCGTCGAGGCACATCAGCTCGGCCAGCTCCAGGTAGTCGACGATGCGGTTCGCCTTCTCCAGGGACTGGTTGAACTCCTCGCCGACGCCGGGCACCTTGATGCGGCGCCAGAACTCCTCACGGATCTGCGGGATCCGGTCGAGGGCCTTGCGCAGGCCCTCCTCGGTGCGGGCCATGCCGCAGAACTCCCACATGAGTTCGCCGAGTTCGCGGTGGAAGGAGTCGGGGGTGCGGTCGCCGTCGACGGACAGGAGCAGATGCAGCCGGTCCTCGGTCTCCGCGACGACCTCCTGCACGACAGGGTGGTCGGCGGTCACCTCGTCGTGGTGCGGGTTCTTCGCCAGGTAGTCGTTGATCGTGGCCGGGAGCACGAAGTAGCCGTCGGCCAGGCCCTGCATCAGCGCGGAGGCGCCGAGGCGGTTGGCGCCGTGGTCGGAGAAGTTGGCCTCGCCGATCGCGAACAGGCCGGGGACCGTGGTCGACAGGTCGTAGTCGACCCAGAGCCCGCCCATCGTGTAGTGCACGGCCGGGTAGATCCGCATGGGCACCTGGTACGGATCCTCGTCGGTGATCCGCTGGTACATGTCGAAGAGGTTGCCGTACTTGGCCTCGACGGCCTTGCGGCCCATCCGCTGGATGGCGTCGGCGAAGTCCAGGTAGACGCCCTGCCCGCCGGGCCCGACGCCCCTGCCCTCGTCGCACACGTTCTTCGCGGCGCGCGAGGCGATGTCGCGGGGCACGAGGTTGCCGAACGAGGGGTAGATGCGCTCCAGGTAGTAGTCGCGCTCGTCCTCGGGGATCTGGTTCGCGGGCCGGTCGTCGCCCTTGGCCTTCGGCACCCAGATGCGGCCGTCGTTGCGCAGCGACTCGCTCATCAGGGTCAGCTTCGACTGGTGGTCGCCGGTGCGCGGGATGCAGGTGGGGTGGATCTGGGTGAAGCACGGGTTGGCGAAGTAGGCGCCGCGCCGGTGGGCCCGCCAGATCGCCGTGGCGTTGGAGTTCATGGCGTTCGTCGACAGGTAGAAGACGTTGCCGTAGCCGCCGGAGGCGAGGACGACGGCGTCCGCGAAGTACGTGTCGATCTTCCCGGTGACGAGGTCCCGCGCGACGATGCCGCGCGCCTTCCCGTCGACGATCACGAGGTCGAGCATCTCGGTACGGGGATGCAGCTCGATGTTGCCCGCGGCGACCTGGCGGCTGAGCGCCTGGTAGGCGCCGAGCAGCAGCTGCTGCCCCGTCTGGCCACGGGCGTAGAAGGTCCGCGACACCTGCACGCCGCCGAAGGAGCGGTTGTCGAGCAGCCCGCCGTACTCGCGGGCGAACGGCACGCCCTGCGCCACGCACTGGTCGATGATCTCGACGGAGATCTGCGCGAGGCGGTGCACGTTCGACTCGCGGGCGCGGAAGTCGCCGCCCTTGACCGTGTCGTAGAAGAGGCGGTGCACGGAGTCGCCGTCGTTGCGGTAGTTCTTCGCGGCGTTGATGCCGCCCTGCGCGGCGACCGAGTGGGCGCGGCGCGGCGAGTCCTGGAAGCAGAACTGCACGACGTGGTAGCCCTGCTCGGCGAGCGTCGCGCCGGCCGAGCCGCCCGCGAGGCCGGTGCCGACGACGATGACGGTGTGCTTGCGGCGGTTGGCGGGGTTGACCAGCTTCGCCTCGAAGCGCCGGGTGTCCCAGCGCTCGTGCACGGGCCCGGTGGGCGCCTTGCTGTCGACGACGGGCTCACCGGTCGAGTAGGCGGTGTACTCGCTGGACGTGGTCATGTTCTTCAGCTCACCAATCCGGTCATGACGCCCACGGGCACGGCGATGAAGCCGAGCGTGAGCAGTACGGCGAGGGCATTGCCGACGGTCTTCAGGACCCGGTCACGGGTGCGGCTGCCGACGCCGAGGGTCTGCGCGGCGCTCCAGAAGCCGTGCTGGACGTGCAGTCCGAGGGCGAGCATCGCGACGATGTAGATGACGTTCCCGTACCACGTCGAGAACGTGTCGATGATGTTCTGGTACGGGTGCAGGTGCTGGTATCCGCCGGTGTGCACCGTGCCGGTCGTCAGGTCGAGGATGTGCCAGACGATGAAGAGGCCGAGGATGATGCCGCCCCAGCGCATGGTGCGGGTGGCGTAGCTGGCGCTCGGCTTCTTGTGCACGTACTTGGTGGGGCGCGCCTTGATGTCGCGGCGGCTGAGCTGGTACGCGGAGGTGGCGTGGGCCACGACGGCGACGACGAGCACGACGCGCGCGATCCACAGGCCCCACTCGTAGTGCAGGACCGGGCCGCCCATGGTGCGCAGCCAGCGCGCGTAGTGGTTGATCTCCTCGGGGCCGAAGAAGATCTTGAGGTTTCCGATCATGTGGGCGACCAGGTAGAGCAGCATCACGATGCCGCTGACCGCCATCACGGTCTTCTTCCCGACGGAGCTGTCCCACACCGTGCGTGCCATGGACGGTCGTCGGTCCGTCCGCGTTGCCAGAGCCATGTCAGAGACGGTAGGGCCCGAAGACCCGATCGGTCCAAGACATGGTCCAGCTCATTTCCATAGGCCCTGACTATCGTGGCGGTACAGTGGCCCATATGCAGTTCCAGCAGCTCCAGTACTTCGTCGCGGTCGCGGAGACCCGGCACTTCACCCGCGCCGCCGAGCTGGTCCATGTCGCCCAGCCGTCACTGTCCCAGCAGATCAGGGCCCTGGAGCGGGAGCTGGGGGTCGATCTCTTCCAGCGGGCGCGGGGCAACATCACGCTCACGGACGCCGGTGAGGCGCTGCTGCCGCTGGCCCGGCGGATCCTGGCCGACGCGGACACGGCCCGGCACGAGGTGCAGGAGCTGGCGCAGCTGCGGCGGGGTCGGGTGCGGCTCGGGGCGACGCCGTCCCTGTGCACGGGTCTGCTCCCGGACGTGCTGCGCGCCTTCCACGACCGCTATCCGGGGATCCAGCTGCTGATCGAGGAGGGCGGCTCGCACGATCTCGTACGGGAGCTGGCCCGCGGGGCGCTCGACCTGGCCCTGGTCGTGCTGCCGCTTCCGGCGCCGGCGCCGGCGCTGACCTCCGTGGAGCTGCTGCGTGAGGAGCTGGTCGTGGTGTCGTCGCCGAGCGCGCCGCGGCCGGGGCACGGCCGGTCCGTGCGCATCGCCGATCTGGAGGGTGAGCGGCTCGTCATGTTCCGGCACGGGTACGACCTGCGGGAGCTGACCGTGGCGGCCTGCCGGGCGGAGGGGTTCGAGCCGGACTTCGCGGTCGAGGGCGGGGAGATGGACGCGGTGCTGGGGTTCGTGCGGGCGGGGCTCGGGGTCGCCGTGGTGCCGTCGATGGTGGCGATGCGGGCCGGGTCCGATCTCCGGGTGACCCCGCTGGCCCGTCCCGGGTTGCGCCGGACCATCGCCCTGGCCCACCGCTCGGACGTGGCACCCCCACGGGCCGCGCGGGAGCTTCAGCGGATGCTGGTGGAGCAGGGTGGATGAGGTGTGCCCCGGCGGATGGGTTGTCGTCCGGCTGCGGGCCGGTGGCCGCTTCTCGCGCAGTTCCCCGCGCCCCTGGAAGCGAGCTCCGCTCGCCCAGGGGAAGCGCGCGAAGCACAGCCCCAGCGGAGGCGCGCGAAGCGCAGCCTCAGGGCAGGCGCGCGAAGCGCAGCCTCAGGGGAGGCGGCGCGGAGCGCCTGCCTCAGGGGCGCGGGGAACTGCGCGACCAGCCCCCACCGGCCCGCGGACGAACGACAGCCCCCTACGGCATGCGGTCCGTCAAGCAGTACAGGCCCCCGGAGGGATCCCGCATCACGGACCAGAACCGCCCCACCCGCACCAGCTCGGCCCCCGCCGCGAGATGCCACTCCCGGACCCGGGACGGCTCCGCGCAGGCGAGATCCAGGTGGGCCGACGGCGGGCCCTCGGTGTCGAGGCGTTGCAGGAGGAGCTGAACAGGGGACGCCTTCAGGAGCCGGAACTCCGGGCTGACGCACGGCTCTTCGGGCCACCCGGTCAGCGCCGCCCAGAAGTCGACCTCCGCCGCGTACACCCCCGGCGCCGTGTCCAGGCACACCTGGTCGAGCCGCCCGGCCCGCTCGGTCCCGGCGGGTACCACCCGCTCCCCCAGCCACGACACCAGGCAGAACAGATGGCCGCCGGGCGAGCGGAGCACCGCCAGCCCGTCCTCGGAGAAGACCGGTCGGGCACCCAGCGCGCACGCGCGCGCCGACTCCCCCGGCACGTCGTCCACCGCGAGATCGAGGTGCGCGCCACCCGGCCCGTCCGCGACGCCCTGCACCTTGACGCACGGATCGCCCTCACCCGCGTACGGCACCAGCGTCGCGAACTGCCCGCGGTCGCCGCGCAGTTCGGAGCGGCGCGTCCCGGTCACCCGCGCCCAGAAGTCGCACGCGGCGCCGAATCTCCCGTACGGCCGGTCGATGAACGCGTATGCCCAGCGGACGGTCACCGGGTCACCCCGTGGCGTCGGCGAGCGCCAGCTCGTGCAGGCGGTCCGGCGGGCCCGGACGGGCGTAGTACCAGCCCTGGGCGGTGTCGCAGCCCAGCTCCCTGAGCTGCTCCGCCTGGGCGCCGGTCTCCACGCCTTCGACCGTGACCGCGAGGTCCAGGCTGTGGGCGAGCGAGACGATGCCCTCGACTATCTTCAGGTCGACCGGGTCCGCGGGGAACTGCTGCATTCCCTGGGTGAAGGAACGGTCCAGTTTGAGCACGTTGACGGGCAGCCGGCGCAGGTTGGCGAGGTTCGAGTAGCCGGTGCCGAAGTCGTCCAGCGCTATGTCGACGCCCATCTCGGAGAGTCTGCGCAGCGGCTTGAGCAGGTCGTCGTCGGCGCCGATCAGGGCCGACTCGGTCACTTCCAGGCAGAGGGCGCCGGGTTCGAGGCCGGAGCGCTCCAGGATGTCGACCGTGTCGGAGACGAGCCCGGGGTGCGTGAGCTGCTTCGGGGAGAGGTTGACGTTGATGCGCAGCGGGCCCGCGTCCTCGTGCCGGTCCTGCCAGACGCAGGCCTGGCGGACCGATTCCTCCAGGACCCAGCGGCCGAGCGGCACGATGAGCCCGGTGTGCTCGGCGAGCGGGATGAAGCGGTCGGGGCCGAGGACGCCGTGCTGCGGGTGCAGCCAGCGGACCAGGGCCTCGGCGCCGCGCACACTGCCGTCGCCGAGGTGGACCAGCGGCTGGTACTCGATGAAGAACTCACCGCGGTCCAGGGCGGCGGGCAGCGCCGTCGTCAGCCCGTGCCGGGTGATGGCGCGGGCGTCGGCCTCCGGGTCGGCCAGCTCGTAGCGGTTGCCGCCGGCGGACTTGGCCCGGTACATCGTGATGTCGGCGCTGCGCAGCACCTCGGCGGGGCTGCGGTCGGCGGCCGGGCCCTCGACGATGCCGATCGAGCCGCGCACCGTGAGTTCGCGGCCGTCTATGCGGATGGGCGTGGCCAGCGCGTTCATGATGCGGCCCGCGAGCTCGTCGACCTCGGTCTGGGTGTCGGGGCCCGTGGTCAGCGCCACGAACTCGTCGCCGCCGAGCCGGGCGACCATCTCGCCGCGGGCGGTGGCGCAGGCCTGGAGCCGGTCGGCGACCTCGACGAGGAGCCGATCGCCGACGGCGTGGCCGAGGCTGTCGTTGATGGTCTTGAAGCCGTCGAGGTCGAGGTAGCACAGGCCGAAGCGGCGGCCCTCGCCCGCGCCGAGGACCTTCTCCAGGCGCTCGAAGAACAGGGTGCGGTTGGGCAGGCCGGTCAGTGCGTCGTGCGTGGCCTCGTAGCGCAGCCGCAGATTGAGCAGCCGGCGCTCCGTCGTGTCCTCCATCAGCGCCAGCTGGTACTGCGGTTCGCCGTCCTTGTCGCGCAGCAGCGACATCGTCAGGTTGGTCCACAGCGCGGTGCCGTCGGGGCGGTAGAACGCCTTCTCCACCCGGTAGTGCTCACGGTCGCCGCGCACCAGCTCCTGGTAGAGGTGCCAGACCTGCGGGGCGTCGTCGGGGTGTGTCCAGTCGCGGAGGTTGCGGCCGCGCAGCGTGCCCTCGCTGCCGCCGAACATGCGTACCAGCGCGTCGTTCACCTCGAGGACCGTGCCGTCGAGGGAGGCGATGGCGATCCCGATCGCGGCGCCGTGGAACACCGCGCGGAACCGGGCCTCGCTCGCGTGCAGGGCTTCGGCGACGGCGCTGCGCGCGTTCAGCGCGGCCCGCGAGATGGCCTCCTGCTCGGCGAGGGTGCGCTCGCGCAGCGCGGCGGCGAAGCCTGCGGCCATGGCGTGCTGGATGCGGGCGCAGCGGGCCCGCAGATCGTCCTCGCGCTCGGGCGTGTCCGCCTCCTCGCCGCAGTACAGGACGAGATAGGAGTCGATCACGCCGAGGGTGCGGCTGAGCGCCTCGGGGTCGGTGCAGTGCGCGTCGACGAGCGCGGCCCCGACGGCCTGTCCCTGCGCCGCGTTCAGCGTCCGCGCCGCCAGCGCCGCCCGCAGCGAGCGCGCCAGCGGGACGAGTTCCTCCTCGAACTCCGGCCTGGTCAGGGAGGTCGCCGTCACCGGGAAGATGGCCCGGCTCCAGATCGTGGCGAACCTGCGCAGTCTGTCTTCCGGTCCGCCCGGCTCTTCGCTCACGCCTTGCGCCCCACTCCCACATAGCCCGCGAATGTGTACGGATCCGCGTCCTCGATGTCCTGCGGCGCGTTCTCCGGCCGCCATTCCGGTATCGGGACGATGCCGGGGTCGACCACCTCGTACCCCTTGAAGAACCGTGCGATCTCCTCACGGTTCCGCATGATCAGCGGATTGCGGACATCGTTCCGGTAGACGTCGACCGCGCCGCCGGCCTCTTCCGTCGATATGGGCATTCCCTCATAGGAGGCATGCGTCACGATCAACAGGCTGCCGGGCGCGAGCGCCTCGCTGAGTTCGGCCACCGCGCCGTACGGGTCGTCGGCGTCCTCGATGAAGTGCAGTACGGCGACCAGCAGCAGCGCCACCGGCCGCTCCAGGTCCAGGAGTTCACCGACCTCGGGGCTGTGCAGGATCTCGCGCGGGCCGCGCAGATCGGCCGCGAGGACGGCCGTGTCGGGGTTGTCCTCCAGGACGGCCTTGCTGTGCGCGACGGCGACGGGGTCGTGGTCGACGTAGACGACCCGGGCGCCCGGCCGGGCCCGCTGGGCCACCTCGTGCACATTGCCGAAGGTGGGGATGCCCGAGCCGATGTCGAGGAACTGGCTCACGCCCTGGTCCGCGGCGTAGCGCACCGCCCGCCGCATGAACGCCCGGTTCGCCTGCATGATCTTGGGCAGGCCCGGCAGGAACTCCATGGCCTTGCGGGCGGCTTCCCGGTCGACCTCGAAGTTGTGCGAACCGCCCAGGTAGTAGTCGTAGATCCGGGACACACTGGGCACCGTGATGTCAATGCCCTGCGGGGCCCAGGCAGGACGCTCCATCAAACTCTCCAAGGCGTAGGCGATCCGGTGTTCGAGGCGAGGCTACTGATCAACCGACAAAGGAGCGAGCCAAAACGGAAATTGACCGTCCGTTCTCGGTCACTACCTGCGGCACGTGCCAATTGGCGGCGATCCGAAACCACCCCGAAACCATCTCTTTCCCAACCGAAAAGAACCGGTCCGTTCCCCCCGCATGACCATCACTTGGCCGCGTGGGAACGGACCGGCGATTCGCCAAATCCTTGACGACTCTACTGTGAGCCGCGCGCCGGACGCACCGGCCCCTCCTGGGTTGTTACTCGCTTCACTGCCCGCCGGTCCGGCGGTGCGTCACTTGGGCGCGCCCACCGGCTTGCCCTCCGGAGAGGCCGCGTACCACGTGCCGCCGACCCCCTGGCCGTTGGTGTCCCCCGGCTTCTTGTCGCCCGAGAACGTATAGACCGGCCAGCAGTTCAGAGTCTGCTGCTTGCTGCCGTCGGGCCTGGTGAAGGTCATGAATCCCTTCAGCGGAATGTTCTTCGTGTCGTTCTTGGCGACCGGTTCGACGGCGGGCCACTTCGTCGCGCACGCGCCCACGCAGTTGGACTTGATGGGCCACGCGGAGTCCTTGAGGAAGCGGTAGACGGTCATGCCGTTCTTGTCGACGACGATCTCGCCCAGCTTCGGATCGTTGCGGGTGGACAGGCCCTTCGGGTCCGCCGGGGCGGCGGCCGCGGCCGGGCTCGCCTTCTTGCCGTCGGGGGCGGCCGCGTACCAGACGCCGCCGACGCCCTGGCCCTTGGCGTCGCCGGGACTCGTGTCCATCGCGTAGCGGTAGACCGGCCAGCCGGCGACGGTGAGCTGCTTCGTGCCGTCGGCCGCGGTCACCGAGCCGAGCAGCGAGGAGTCGACCCCGGTGGCGGCCTTGGCGCCGCTCGCGGGCACCGCGGGCCAGGTCTTCAGGCAGGCCTCGTCACAGTTCGACTTGGGCGGCTTCGCGGTGTCCTTGTCGAAGCGGTAGAGCGTCATCCCGGCGCTGTCGGTGAGGACCTTGCCGAGCTTCTTGCTGTCCCACGCGGCGAGTTGGCCGGCCGACTCGGCCTTCGCGGCGGGGCTCGCGGAGCCGTCGCCCGACGAGCCGTACGCGTCGGAGCCGCTGGATCCGTAACCGCCCTGCGCCTGGGACGCGTTGCCCACGTTCTGCCCGGTCGCGCTCTGGTCGCCCTTGTCCTGACCGCACGCCGTCGTCAGCGCCAGCAAGGCCGCACCTGTCGCTACGAGCGAGGCGCTCCGCCAGGAGGTCTTCATCATCAACTCCCGCTGATTGCTTGGGTGTTGTGCGATCCCGGTCGGGTTCGCACATGGCCCTAGTTACGCGCGGCGGTGCCCCGCGCGTTCAACGCGCCTCAAGATTTCTCCCGAACACCCTCGCGGGGCGCGCAAACCAGAAGTGCTCCCACACCCCTCCTTCGGGGCAATCCGCGCCGATCACGGCGTGCCGGAGCGCGCCGGTGCTCATGCTCTCGGTCGTGCATCGAACCCAGCGGGCCGGACGCCCCTCCTCCGGCCTGGTCCCACGCGTCCTCGCGGTGCTGTTCACGGCCTGGCTGTGCGGCGTGCCCGCCGCGGCGGCGTCCGCCCTCGCCCCGTCCGACAGCTGCGCCTACGCGTCCGTCGACGGCGGCGCGACGGGCGGCGCCGTGGCGGTCGCAGGCGACGGCGGCTTCTGCAGCGCGGGCCCCAGCACGCCCCCGCCGAAGAAGCCCACACCCACGCCCACACCCAAGCCGCCACCGCCGAAGCCCGCGCCGCCACCGCCCCCGCCCCCGCCGACCCCGGCGCCGGAACCGCCGCGCGCGGCCCCGCCGCCTCCGGCCCCCACGCCCACACCGACCCCCACGCCCACTCCCACCCCCACCCCCACGCCGACCGAGAGCCCCCGGCCGAAGCCGACCCCGACACCGACCCCCACGCCCGTGCACTACCCGGCCTACCGCCCCGCGGTCCACCGCGCGCCGCCCCAGAGCGGCCCGTCCCTGGTCACGCTCACCCTGCTCATCACCGCCCCCGCGGTGCTCGCGGTCGCCGCGCTGCGCCCCCGCTGATCTTTTTTTGAGGTAAACGATGTCGGAATGGCTTGTTCTCGCCCTCGCGATGGTCGCCGTGTGCGCCATCGTGCTCGCCGTCCAGGTGCTGCAACAGCGCAGAATCGGCGACGACGACGATCCGTCCGAGACCCCGGACGTGATCGAGTACATGACGATGATGATCGGCGTGGTCTACGCGATCGTCCTGGGTCTGGCCATCGCGGGCGTCTGGGAGGCCCGCAGCGCCGCCCAGGACCACGTCCGCAACGAGGCGCAGGCACTGCACGAGATCCATGAGCGCGTGCGGGTCTATCCGGCCGGGGTCAGGGACCGGATCCGCGCGGATGTCGACGCATATGTCAGCCATGTCGTGACCACGGAGTGGCACACCATGCGCACCAAGGGCGAGCTGACGGACAAGGGCACCCAGCTGCTCGACAAGGTCCGGCACGACGTCACCGACTACGTGCCGAAGGACGACTTCGAGGCCCAGGCGTACCAGCCGCTGCTCGACCAGGTGACGGCCGCCGACGACGCCCGCAACGCCCGCGCCGACTCCACCGGCGCCACGATGCCGGGCGTGGTCTGGTTCGGCCTCGTCGCCGGCGCCCTGGTCACCATCGGCATGATCTTCGCCCTGCAGATCCGCCGCACGCCCCGCGAGCTGATCCTCGCCGGGCTGTTCTCCGCGCTGATCGCCTTCCTGCTCTTCCTCATCTGGGACTTCGACGCGCCCTACAGCCGCGGGGTGGCGGCGACGGCCCAGCCGTTCCTGATGCTGTTCCCCGGCGCCGGGTGACGCCGACGGGCCGTCGTGTCCCCTGTCCGGCCCACACCTGTGCCCCGTTCGTACGACACCGATCGCGCCCATAAGGGGGTGTCCCTAGCGTTTCGGGCATCGAGGTGCTTGTCCCAAGCGCGCGGAACCGGTCCGCAGCTGCTCCTCGTGGACCCGGAGGAACTCCATCATGACCGCGATACGCACCGCTTCGGCAGCCGCGCTCGGCCTCACCGCCCTCATGCTCTCCGCCCCCGCGGCGACGGCGGGTGACAACGACTCGTTCCAGGTCAGCGTCGCGCCCACGACCATCGCGGCGGGCGGCCAGGTCGCGCTGTACGCGAGCGGGTGCAGCAAGATCACCACCGTCTCGGCCGGTATCTTCGACACGGTCACCATCGACAGCGGCAGCGGGCAGAAGACCGCGACCGTCGACTGGGACGCCAAGCAGGCCGCTCTGTACACCGTGAAGTTCAAGTGCGACGGCGGGCCGACCCGCAGCGTCGACCTGACCATCGCGTCGGGCAGACAGGACAACCCGCAGCCGCCGCCCGTGCCGCACGGTGTGAAGGCCGGCGTCGGCGGCAGTCTCGCCGGGTTCGATCTGCACGAGATCGGTCTCGGCGCGGCCCTGATCGTGGGCGCGATGGGCGGCGCGTACTACTTCTCGCGTCGGCGCGCCGGCGAGGGCGACGCCTGACGGACCCCACGAGGGCCGGTGCTCCGCAGACCGCCGGGTCTGCGGAGCACCGGCCCTCGCACGTGCACGGGCCCCGCGAAGGGGGGTCGGGGCCCGCCGTCATGGGGGTGCCCCTACGCCTTGCCCTCCGCGCGTCGGCGCATCCAGAACACGCCGCCGCCGATCAGCGCCGAGGCGACGAGCGCGCCGCCGATCGCCATGTCGGTCGGGGTCGCGCCGGTCTGGGCCGAGCCGCCGAGGCCGCCGCGGACACCGCCGTGGATGACGGTGAAGGCCGCGGGTCTCATCAGCGGGGCGCCCTGGCAGCTGACGCTCACGTCGTGCGCGCCGACGGTGGCGTCGTGCTTGATGGTGGCCGTCCCGCTGGCCTGGCTGCCGCCGGGGACCTGGCTGAGGTTGATCGTGCCGAAGGCGTCCGACGACGCCGTGCTGTTCGACTGGCACTTGGTCCCGTCGACCGACACGGTCACCTCGCCACCGCGCGGGACGACGCTGGGCGAGACGGAGAGGTTGGTCGGGTCCTCCCAGGCCGACGCGGCGGGGGCGGCGAGTCCGACGGCGAGGACCGCGGCGGCGGACACCGCCAGGGCACGGGTGGTACGCATGGAAATCCTCCGCGGAAGGCGCCCCCGGGGAACGTTCCCCGGGACTTTCGGCGAGAACGCCTCCCAGACGAACCCTCAGATGCCGTGTGCGGAGCCGCATTTCGGGAATCGGCCGTCCTGGTGAGTCGACACACCGTCAGAATTCCGTAAAGACGGTTATCACCGCAGGTCACGGACCGTCAGAAAATTCCTGAGAACAGCGACTCGGATGGCTCACCGGGCCTCTGAGCTGCGATGTCGGGGCCACCCGTTCGCCTTTGCCCCGTCGCTGGGCACGCTCCGCCGACTTAGCGTGCTGATACGCGCAACGGATGCGGTCTCGCCGCCGTTTCCAGAGGGGATGAGCGAATGTCCGACGCAATCCTTGAAGAGGAGGAGCAGCCGAGAAAGCGCGCCCCATGGGGCGTGATGGCGCTGGTCCTGCTCACCGGTCTCGCCCTGATCCGCAATGGGTCGGGGGAATTCGACATCGGTCCGCCGCAGCCCGCCTCGGCCGCCGCCGCGGACAGCCGTACGCCGGTCTGGGCCACCTCCAAGGCTCCCGATCCGCTGCCGTTCTCCGCGGTCGACCGGGTGCGCATCCCGGCGATCCAGGTGGACGCACCGGTGATGCCGGTCGGCCTCGACGCGGAGGGCTGGGTGGACGCGCCCCCGCCGCAGGACCCGAACCTGGCGGGCTGGTTCTCGGGCGCGGTCTCCCCCGGTGAGAAGGGCACGGCCGTGGTCGTCGGGCACGTCGACAACATGCAGGGCCCGGCGGTCTTCTACGGTCTCGGCTCCCTCAAGAAGGGAAATCACGTCGAGGTGAAGCGGAAGGACGGGAAGACGGCCGTGTTCAAGATCTACGGAATCGAGGTCTTCGAGAAGTCCGCCTTCCCCGGCAAGAAGGTCTACGGCTCGACCGGCGCCCCGGAGCTGCGGGTCATCACCTGCGGCGGCGGTTTCTCCAAGCAGCACGGCTACGACGGGAACGTCGTGGTCTTCGCCCGCCTGGTGTCCGTGCGCTGAGCGCACGGACCCGGCGGGCGCCCGGCCGCGGCCCGGTCAGACGGAGCGGCGCGGCGGCACGGTGAGGCGGTATCCGTCGTCGAGCAGCGCGGGCAGGTACTCGCGCAGCGCGGCGACGCTCTGCGACCGGTTGCCGCCGGCGTCGTGGTTGAGGACGACGACGCCGGGGGCCGCGCCGGACAGCACCCGGGAGACGATGGTGCCGGTACCGGGCGTGTTCCAGTCCAGGGTGTCGACGGTCCAGGCGAGGGGTTCCATGCCGAGTTCGGCGCCGAGCCGGAAGGCGGACCGGTTCCAGGCGCCGTAGGGGGCGCGGAACCAGGCGGGCGGCTCGCCGACGGCGTCCTCGACGACCTCGCAGGTGCGCTCGATCTCGGGCCGCATCCCCGAGCGGGTCATCCGGGTCAGCAGCGGATGGGTCCACGTGTGGTTTCCGATGATGTGCCCGTCGTCGGCCATCTCGCGCAGCAGGTCCTTGTTGTCCACGGCCATCTCGCCGCAGACGAAGAACATCGCGCGGACGTCGTGCTTGCGCAGGGTGCGCAGGATGTCCGGGGTGTAGCGGGGGTCGGGCCCGTCGTCGAAGGTGAGCACCATGGCCCGCTCGCCGCGGCCGAAGTCCCATTCCAGGATGGGCTGGTGACGTGCTTTCAGCGGCGCGCGGGCGGGGCGCTGCGGGCCGTATCCGGTGATCGGTCTGAGCCGGTACGCGGACGGCTTCAGGGGGCGGGCCGCGGGAGGGCCGCCGGCCGCGGCCGGTGCGCCCGGGCGCGCCGCCGACGGGGCTCCGGCGGGCTCGGCGGCGGCGCAGCCGGTGAGCGCCGCCAGTCCGACGGCGGTGAATCCGCGCAGCAACGCCCGGCGGCCGGGCGCGATCTGATGGTTGGTCATGTCTCATCCGTCGCACGGTGCCGGGGTCACCGCGCACACCACCACCGGATGGGACGTGCGAAAGCACCCGTCCGGCCCCGCTCCCCCGCCCCGCCGCCGCCCCTACCAGCGCTTTCCGTTAGCCTCTGGCCGTGACCGAACAGCAGCCCCATCAGTTCGAGCGCGGCACGGACGGCCCGAAGGTGATCGTCGTCGGTGTCGACGGCTCCGATTCGTCGTTCCGGGCCGCGGCCTACGCAGGCGGCCTGGCCCGGCGGCAGCACGCCCTGCTCGCCGTGGTGTACGTGCAGCCCGTGATGGCCGCCGGGGCCGCCCTCGGGGTGTCCGTGGCGGAGACGACCGACGAGATCGCGGAGAGTCTCGTCGCGGAGATCCGGGCCGCCTCCGAACGGGTCAAGGACATATACGACGTCCGCTGGGAGTTCCACACCTTCCGGGGCGATCCCTTCAACGGCCTGGTGACCGCGGCGGACGAGCTGAAGGCCGACGCCGTGGTCGTCGGCGCGTCGGAGCAGGCCGGGCACCGCATCGTCGGTTCCGTCGCCGTGCGGCTGGTCAAGGCGGGCCGCTGGCCGGTCACCGTCGTGCCGTAGGCCGGGTCCTGGGGCGCGCGCCTTCTTCCTTCGCTGTCGCCTTGGGTGCATCATGATCGGCCATCAGCCGACGTCGCATATGCGAAGAGGTGCGCTCATGACAGCTCCACCGAAACTGCGGATGGGACAGGGCGTACTGCGCCGCAAGCCCATCGACCAGATCGACGACTCGGCGTCCGGCGGGGACGGCCCCGGCCTGACCCGTTCGCTGGGCCTGTGGCAGCTCACCGCGATCGGTGTGGGCGGCATCATCGGGGCCGGCATCTTCACGCTCGCGGGCACGGTGGCCAACGGCACGGCGGGGCCCGCGGTGCTGATCTCGTTCCTGATCGCGGGTGTGGCGAGCGCGGCGGCCGCGCTGTCCTACGCGGAGTTCGCCGGACTCATCCCGAAGGCCGGCTCCGCGTACACGTACGGGTACGCGGTCCTCGGGGAGCTGGTGGGCTGGTTCATCGGCTGGGACCTGCTCCTGGAGTACACGGCGATCGTCGCGGTCGTGGCGATCGGCATCTCCGGCTACTTCAGCTTCCTGCTGGGCGAGATGGGGCTCGATCTGCCGCAGTGGATGCTGGGCGCGCCGGGTACCGGCAGCGGCCACAAGGTGGATCTCTTCGCGGCGGCCCTGTGTCTGCTGATCGCCTATCTGCTGACCCTCGGCATCAAGAACGCGGCCCGCTTCGAGACGGTCGTCGTCGTGCTCAAGGTGCTCGTGGTGCTGCTGGTGATCGGTGTGGGCTTCTTCCACATCAACACGGGCAACTACTCGCCGTTCTTCCCGTTCGGTGTCAGCGGCGCGTTCACGGGTGCGGCGACGGTGTTCTTCGCGGTCTTCGGGTACGACGCCATGTCGACGGCGGCCGAGGAGTCCAAGGACGCGCAGCGCCACATGCCGAAGGCGATCCTGTACTCCCTCGCGATCTCGATGGTGCTGTACGTGCTCGCGTGCCTGGTCCTCACCGGGATGCAGAACTACAAGGACATCGATCCGGAGAGCGGGTTCTCGACCGCGTTCAAGGCGGTCGGGCTGAGCGGGCTCGCGGACGTGATCGCGGTGGGCGCGATCATCGGCATCCTGACCGTGATGTTCACGTTCATGCTGGGCGTGACCCGGGTCTGGTTCTCCATGTCCCGGGACGGGCTGCTGCCGAAGTGGTTCGCGAAGACGCACCCCACCCGGCACGTGCCGACGCGCGTGACGTGGATCGTCGGGTTCGCGTCGGCCGCCATCGCCGGGTTCCTGCCGATCGGCGAGGCGGCCGAGCTGACCAACATCGGCATCCTGCTGGCGTTCGTCGTGGTGTGCGTCGCGGTGATCGTGCTGCGCTACCGGCAGCCGGAGCTGCCGCGTACCTTCCGGACGCCGGGGATGCCCGTGGTGCCCGCGGTCGGGGTCGTCTTCTCCATCTGGCTGATCACGTTCCTCCAGTGGCAGACCTGGGTGCGGTTCGCCGTGTGGTTCGCGATCGGCCTCGTCATCTACTTCGGGTACTCGTACAAGCGCTCCGCGCTCAACCGCGCACCGGAGGAGCAGGACACCGGGGCGGGGCCTAGCGCGCCATGACGAGGCCGTCCTGGGCGGCGCCGCGGCTGAGGACGACCCGGCGGATCCGGTCGCGGACGGACTCCAGGTCCGCGCCGGAGGCGATCGCGCGGGACACGTCCACGACGCGGCCGGAGCCGAGGTCGAACCACTGCGGGACGAACTCGGCCCTCGTCACCCGCCACCGCTCCCCCGCGCGGGCGGGCGGCGCGAAGGTGAAGCGGCCGAGGGTGCTCATGTTGCCGCGGTCGTCCTGCTCGCCGTCGGGGTTGAACATCTCGCCGGCGATCTGGTCGCCCATGCCGTAGATGATCCACGTCCCGTGGACCTTCTCGTAGGCCTGCGGGACGTGGGCGTGGGTGCCGAGGATCAGGTCGATGTCGGGCCGCCCGTGCGTGCGGGACGCGGTGAGCTGCCGGCCGAGGCGCAGTTGCCGGGCGTCGGGCTCGTCCTGCCACTCGGTGCCCCAGTGGAGCGAGACGACGACCACGTCGGCGCCCGCGCGGCGGGCGGCGCGGGCGTCGGCGACGATGCGGCGGCGGTCGATCAGGTTGACGGACCAGGGTTTGCCGTGGGGCGGGCGGTAGCCGTTCGTGCCGTAGGTGTAGGCGAGTTGGGCGATCTCGGCGCCGCCCGCGCGCAGCCGGGCGGGCGCACGGCTCTCCGCGGCGGTGCGGGCCGAGCCCGCGTGGGCGACGCCCGCGCGGTCGAGGGCGCCGAGGGTGCGGGCGATGCCGGGCGCGCCGTCGTCGAGGGTGTGGTTCGAGGCCGTCGAGCAGGAGTCGTAGCCGGTGGCGCGGAGCCCGGCGGCGACCTGGGGCGGGGACTTGAAGTCGGGGTAGCCGCTGTAGTCGCCGGGCGCGCCGTACACGGTCTCCATGTGGCAGATCGCGAGATCGGCCCGGGACACCACGGGCCGCACGCCCGCCAGCATCGGGCGGAAGTCGTAGCCGTCGCCGCCCGCGTCCTCCTCGGCGCGGGCGATGATCGAGGTGTGCGGGAGCACATCGCCGGACGCGACGAGCGTGAAGGCGTGCGGGGCGGCGTGCGCGCCGGGGGCCGACGACGGTGTCGCGGGCCCGCGCCCGGGTGCGTCGCAGGACACCGCGCCGAGGATGGCGAGCAGGGCGGTGAGGGCCGCCGCTCCTCGCCGGGTACCGCGGCGCGCGCTCCGTGCCGTCGTCGGCAGCATCGTCGACTCTCCCTTTTTCGCGGTGATTTTCGTGATACGTATCCATGTGCGAGGACAGAGGGGAGTCAAGGCCCCATACCGGGGCGGTCCCTGAAATGGCGTCAGGCCGCGCTGCCGGACGGCCCGTTCGCCGCACCGTTCGTCGACCGCTTCGACCGCCTGCCGCAGAGGCGCGCGCGTCCCCTGGGCGGGCGCACGGACGTGCGCTGCCATACGCGCATGACGACGGCGCTCATCACACCCACCACCACGGAGGACGACCTCGCCCAGGTTCAGCGCGAGCACGGCAGGCCGCTGTTCTCGTTCCTGCTGCGGCTGTGCGACGGGGACCGGCAGCGCGCGGAGGATCTGGTCCAGGAGACGTACGTACGGGCCTGGCAGCACCCCGAGGCGCTCGACGCGAAGTACGGGTCGGTGCGGCCCTGGCTGTTCACGGTCGGCCGCAGGCTCGCCATCGACGCCCGGCGGGCCCGGCTCGCCCGCCCGGCGGAGGTCGGTGACGCGGTGCTGGAGAACGCCCGGGTCTGCGCCGACCACGCCGACCGGTCCACCGCCGCGCTCGACGTGCGGGACGCGGTGGCGACGCTGAGCCCCGATCACCGGGCGGTGCTCATGGAGGTCTACTTCAAGGGCGCCAGCGTGGCGGAGGCCGCAGCCGTACTCGGGATCCCCCCGGGTACTGTCAAGTCCCGTGCGTATTACGCGTTGCGGGCGTTGCGGAGGGTCCTTCCGGGTTACGCGCCTGACCTGCGTTGAAACCGGACCGTAAGTCAAGCATCAGTAAAGCGCCTTGCTCGGAGTGCTGTTTTCTCGGTTGAGTAATCCGCTGTCCTCCCCGGTGAGTTGGACGGGTGGGACCCGGGGGCCGGCGAAGCGCACGGACCGGAGGAAGGCAGGAAGGGATGTTGCACGGAAACGAGGGCGGCGCGTCGGGTGCCGCCAAGGGGGAACTCACCGTTCCCATGGCCTGGTTGTACGCCGAGTACATCGCGGACGAGCTGCTGCGGACCGGTGATCTGATGCCGCCCACGTCCTTCGAGTTCCGGGCGGGCCGTGACGCGCTGGCCCTGACGATCTTCCTGTCCGACGCGGGTGACGAGCTGTCCGGGATCCGCGTGGTGTCGCAGCTGGAGACCTGGTCGTCGCTGACGGCGTACGACCAGCCGTGGCAGGCCTGGGTGCGGGCGCGGTTCCGGGAGCGGGAGGCGCGCGGCGCGGGGCACCGGTCGCCGGATCTGCGGCTCGCCGCCGCGGCGTGGAGATGGCTGGAGGAGACCGAGCTGCTCGCACCCGATCTCGACGCCGTGCCGGTGCCCGAGGAGGAGGACGGGCCGCAGGTGTGGACGCCCGCGTGGCAGCTCGGGCTGCCGCTGGGGCACCTGGCGATCCATCTGTTCTGATGCGTGCGAGGACTCGGGGCGCGGTCAGGGTGCGTAGACCCCGGCCCGGTACTTCGGGATCCGGACGGTGATCTTCGTGCCCGCGCCCACGGCCGTCTCGATCACCAGGCCGTAGGCGTCGCCGAACACCTGGCGCAGGCGCTCGTCCACGTTGGACAGGCCGATGCCCGTCGAGCGGTCGCCCTCGCCGCGCAGGATCGCCCGCAGCCGGTCCGGGTCCATGCCGACGCCGTCGTCCTCGATGACGACCTCGGCCTCCGCTCCGGCGTCCGTCGCGCCGATGGAGATGCGGCTGCGGGTGACGGTGCCCTCCAGGCCGTGTTTCACCGCGTTCTCCACGAGTGGCTGGAGGCACAGGAACGGGAGCGTGACCGCGAGGACCTCCGGGGCGATCCGCAGGGTGACGGTGAGACGGTCGCCGAACCGGGCCCGGACGAGGGCCAGGTACTGGTCGATGGAGTGCAGTTCGTCGGCGAGGGTCGTGAACTCTCCGTGGCGGCGGAACGAGTAGCGGGTGAAGTCGGCGAACTCCAGGAGGAGTTCACGGGCGCGCTCGGGGTCGGTGCGGACGAAGGACGCGATCGCCGCCAGGGAGTTGAAGATGAAGTGGGGCGAGATCTGCGCGCGCAGGGCCTTGATCTCCGCCTCGATCAGGCGGGTGCGGGAGCGGTCGAGTTCGGCGAGTTCGAGCTGGACCGAGACCCAGCGGGCCACCTCGTCGGTTGCCCGGGCCAGGACGGCGGACTCGCGGGGCGCGTAGGCGACGACGGCTCCCCGTACCCGGCCGTCGGCCACGACCGGGGCGGCGACGGCCCAGCGCAGCGGGCAGTCGAGCGTGTCGCAGCCGCAGTCGAAGGCGATGGTGCGGCCGCCGGCGAGCAGCGGCTCCAGTTGCGGCATGACGTTCTTGACGTGCGGGTGTTCGGAGGTGCCGTCCCAGGTGAGGACCGTGGAGCGGTTGGTCAGGGCCAGGGCCTCCGTGCCGAGGAGGCTGCGCAGCCGGCGGGCCGATTTGCGGGCCGTGTCCTCGGTGAGGCCCGCGCGCAGCGCCGGAGCGGCGAGCGAGGCCGTGTGGAGGGTCTCGAAGGTGGCGCGCTCCACGGGGGTGCCCACGTCGCTGCGGCCCGCGGGGTGGGCCGTGCGGCGGCCCAGCACGAAGCCCGCGCCCAGGAGGACCGGGCAGAGGGCGAGAAGGATCGCCGTGACCGTGCCGGTGGCTGTCACTGGTCGCCGCCTCTCGCCGGGGAGTCCAGGGACTTCAGGGACTCCGGGAGGTGGAGGCGGGTCATGGTGGCCGTCGTGTGCGGGGGGATCGCGCCGGGGGTGGCCAGGGAGACGAGGATCATGGCGAGGAAGCCGACCGGGACCGACCAGACCGCGGGCCAGGCCAGGAGGGTGTGGAGCCAGCCCGAGGTGGCCGCGCCGGAGACCGTGAGGGTGACGGCCAGCAGGGCCGAGCCGCCGCCCAGGAACAGGCCCGCGAGTGCGCCGGGCGGGGTCAGGCGACGCCACCAGATGCCGAGGACCAGGAGGGGGCAGAAGGAGGACGCCGAGACCGCGAAGGCCATGCCCACGGCGTCCGCGACCGGGACGCCGTCGACGAGGAGGGCGCCGCCCAGGGCCACCGCCATGGCCAGGACCACGCCGAGCCGGAAGTGGCGCACGCCCCGGGTGGGCAGCACGTCCTGGCTGACCACTCCGGCCACCGCCATGGTCAGGCCGGACGCGGTGGACAGGAACGCGGCGAAGGCGCCGCCCGCCACCAGCGCGCCCAGCAGGTCCCCCGCGACCCCGTCGATCATCCGCCCCGGCAGCAGCAGCACGGTGGCGTCCGCGTCCTGGGCCGTGGTGAGTTCGGGGACGTAGAGACGGCCGAGCCAGCCGTAGAGCGGCGGCAGGAGGTAGAAGACGCCGATGAGGGCCAGGACCACCACGGTCGTGCGGCGGGCCGCGCGGCCGTGCGGGCTCGTGTAGAAGCGGACCACGACGTGCGGGAGGCCCATGGTGCCGAGGAACGTCGCGACGATCAGGCCGTACGTGGCGTAGAGCGGGTGGTCGGCGCGGCTGGTGGCGAGGGGCTGCCCGGCGCCCGCACCGGCCGTGGGCAGGTCGGCGGCGGGCAGCGCCCCGGGCTGGCCGCCCTGGCCGCGCCAGGCGAGGAGCAGGAAGAAGGCGGGCACCAGCAGTGCCGTCAGCTTCAGCCAGTACTGGAAGGCCTGCACGAAGGTGATGGAGCGCATCCCGCCGGCGGCGACCGCGAGGACCACGACCGCCGCCACTAGTGCGGCGCCGAACCAGCGGGGTGCCCCGGTGAGGATCTGCAGCGTCAGGCCGGCCCCCTGGAGCTGGGGCACGAGATAGAGCCAGCCGGCACCGACGACGAACATGCTCACCACCCGGCGGACCTCGCGGGACTCCAGGCGGCCCTCGGCGAAGTCCGGGAGGGTGTACGCGCCCGAGCGGCGCAGCGGGGCCGCGACGAAGACCAGCAGCACCAGATGGCCCGCCGTGTAGCCGACCGGGTACCAGAGCATGTCCGGGCCGTGGGCCAGGACGAGACCCGCGACGCCGAGGAACGAGGCCGCCGACAGGTACTCGCCGCTGATCGCGGCGGCGTTGAGCCGGGGTCCCACGGTGCGCGAGGCCACGTAGAAGTCGGACGTGGTGCGGGAGATGCGCAGGCCGAAGCCGCCGATGAGGACGGTGGCGAGGACGACGACGGCCACCGCGGGGATCGCGTACGCCTCGTTCACGGTGCTCCGGGGTCGGGGGTGTCCCGGCCGCGGACCAGGGCCGCGAAGTCGCGTTCGTTGCGTTCGGCCCTGCGCACGTACCACCAGGCGATGAGGACGAGGAAGGGGTAGCAGCCGAAGCCGAGGACGAGCCATTCGACGGCCGCGTTGCGCAGGACGCCGAAGAAGAGCGGGAGGACCGCCACCGGGGCGGCCAGGACGACGAACGCGGTGACGCCCGCGCGCAGTTGGCTGCGCATGAGCGAGCGGACGTACGCGGCGCCGAGCGTCGTCTGTTCGTCGATCTCCCACTGGGTGCGCAGGCCGGGCGGACCGGTCGCGCCGTGCGCGGTGCGCGGCTCGCCGGTCACCACCTGACGTCGTGGTTCGGACACGGGCGGAGTGTAGGCATCCCCCGCGCGGTAGAGGAAGGGGCTGGTCAGCCGGTCAGCCGGTGGAGCGGCGCATCAGCAGCTCCCGCACCCGGCCGGTGTGGCGGCGGCTGACCGCGATCTGCGCGGTGCCGACCCGCACGGTCATTCCGGCACCGTCGAGGCGGAGTTCGTCGATGCGGTGCAGGGCGACGAGATGGCTGCGGTGGACGCGGACGAAGCCGAGGGGCTGCCAGCGTTCCTCCAGGGTGGTCAGCGGGATGCGGACGAGGTGGCTGCCGCCGTCCGCGGTGTGCAGGCGGGCGTAGTCGCCCTGCGCCTCGGCGTAGGTGATGTCGGCGACGTCCAGCATCCGGGTCACGCCGCCGAGTTCGACGGGTATCCGGTCGGCGACGGTGGCCGGGGGCGGGGCGAGCCGGACGCGTTCGGCGACCCTGCCGACGGCTTCGGCGAGACGCTCGCGGCGCACCGGCTTGAGGAGGTAGTCGACGGCCTTGAGCTCGAAGGCCTGCACGGCGAAGTCCTCGTGCGCGGTGACGAAGACGACCAGCGGCGGGCGGGCGAACCCGGCGAGGAGCCGGGCCACGTCGAGGCCCGTCAGGCCCGCCATCTGGATGTCGAGGAAGAGCACGTCGATGGCGCCGTCGGCGCCGGCGCCCTCCTCCAGAGCCCGGCCGATGCGGCGCAGCGCCTCGGTGGCGTCCGTGGCGCCCTCGGCGCTGTGCACGCGGGGGTCCGCGCGCAGGAGGTAGAGGAGTTCGGCGAGGGCGGGTTCCTCGTCGTCGACGGCCAGTACGCGCAGCATGCGGCGGAGTGTAATCGCGCGGTCGCTTGAATGAATCGGCTGCCCCGTGCGTACCGGTGGTCGAGAGCAGGAGGAGCGCATGAGGTCCCTGGAACGGCATCGCGACGCGGGCGCCTACGCCCTGGGGGTTCTCGACCCGGCGGACCGGTTCCGCTTCGAGGACCATCTGACGGGCTGCGCCGCGTGCACGGCGTACATCGGTGAACTGAGGCTCACCACGGGCCTGTTGGCGATGTACGCGCGGGCGACTCCGCCGTGCGTGGAGTGGTGTGCGCGGCCCGCGCCGACGCTCGTCGAGCGGGCCGTGGACCGGCTCGGCGCGCTGCACCGCACCGGGCGCCGCCGGGCGTGGGCGGTGGTCGCCGCGCTGGCGCTGCTGGTGACGGCGGCCGGCGCGGGCGCCGTGCTGCGGCATCCGGCGGCGGGCGGGGGCGAACTCGCGCTGCGCGGGCGGGACACGGCGTCCGGGGTGACGGCCCGGCTCACGGCGGACGGGCGCGGCTGGGGCAGTCAGGTCGACCTGGAGGTGCGGGATCCGGGTGGGCCGCGGGTGTGCCGGCTGGTCGCGGTGGGGCGGGACGGGACGGAGCAGACGGTGGCGAGCTGGGCGGTGCACGGCGGCGGCCCGGACCGGGTGTCGGTGACCGGCGGCGCGGCGGAACGGCCGGACGCCATCGCCCGGTTCGAGGTGCGGGCGGTCGGCGGCGGGCGGCTGCTGTCGCTGCCGGTGGCAGCGGCGTCGTGACGCTCACTTCAGCAGGCGGGACATCCTGCGGTCGGCCAGCGGCTTGCCGCCCGTCTGGCAGGTCGGGCAGTACTGCAACGAGCTGTCGCTGAAGCTGACCTCACGGATGGTGTCGCCGCACACGGGGCACGGCTCGCCGGTGCGGCCGTGCACCCGCAGGCCGCTCTTCTTCTCGGCCTTGAGGCGGCCGGCGGCGACCCCGCGCGAGCGCTCGACGGCCTCCGTGAGGGTGGTGCGCAGCGCCTCGTAGAGGGTGTGCACGTCGTCGGGGGTGAGGGTCGCGGCCAGCTTGAAGGGGGACATGCGGGCCGCGTGCAGGACTTCGTCGCTGTAGGCGTTCCCGACGCCCGCGATCAGCTTCTGGTCTCTCAACGCCCCTTTGATCTGCCGTCGTTCGCCGTCGAGCAGGGCGGCGAAGGCCCCCTCGTCGAAGGTGTCGGCGAGCGGGTCGGGGCCGAGGCGGGCGATGCCCGGGACGTCGCCGGGGTCGTGGACGACGTACACCGCGAGCTTCTTGGTGGTGCCGGCCTCGGTGAGGTCGAAGCCCTCGCCCGTCTCGAGGGCGACGCGCAGGGCGAGCGGGCCCTTGCCGGGTTTCGGCGGGCCGTCGGGGAGCCGGTCCTTCCACTGGAGCCAGCCCGCCCGGGCGAGGTGGGTGACGAGGTGCAGCCCGCCCGCGTCGATGTCGAGGAACTTGCCGTGCCGGGCGACGGCGGTGACCGTGCGGCCCTCGAGGGCCGTGAGCGGGGGGTCGTAGGTCTTCAGGACGCTGATCGCGACGGGGAGCACACGGACGAGCTCGCGCCCCACCAGACGGCCGCCGAGGAAGTCCTTCAGCGCCTCGACCTCGGGCAGTTCCGGCATGGGGTTCCTCCTCCTGTCAGGTGCGGGCGGGGACCACGAACTCGCACCACACGCACTTGCCCCCGCCGCGCGCCTCCACGCCCCATGTGTCGGCGAGCCGGTCGACGAGGAGCAGCCCGCGCCCGGAGACCCCGTCCTCGCCGGCCTCGCGGCGGCGCGGCAGGGCGCTCGATGTGTCCTCGACGTCGACGCGGAGCCGCCGGTCGGCGCCGTTCATGACGCGCAGGGTGACGACGGCGGGCCCCTCGGTGTGCATGAGGGCGTTGGTGACGAGTTCGTCGGCGACGAGTTCGATCTCGTCGGCGCGCTCGGCGGCACCCCAGGCGCGCACGGCGGCGCGGATCATGTGCCGGACCGCGGCGAGGGCGTCGGGGTCGCCGGGCGGCACGTGTTCGGTGAGCCGGCCGCCGCTGCGGGCCGCTCCCGCGCCGCGGCGGCGCAGCAGCAGGAGCGCCACGTCGTCGTCGGCGCCGCGTTCGTCGACGGAGCCGCACAGCCGGTCGGCGAGCCGGTCGATGTCGGCGGGGCCGGTGCCGATGAGCGTGCTGAGGGCCTGCATCCCGTCGTCGAGGTCGGTGCCGGGCTGTTCGACGAGGCCGTCGGTGCACAGCAACAGCGTTTCGCCCGGGTCGAGTTCGACGGTGGTGACCGGGTAGTCGAGCCGCCCGAACTCGGCGGACAGGCCGAGCGGGAGGCCGCCCTCGACGGGCACCTTGCGGCACATGCCGTCGGTGCGGCGCAGCAGCGGATCGAGGTGGCCGGCGCGCACGAACTGCACGACGCCGGTGGACAGGTCGGTCTCGGCGTAGAGGCAGGTCGCGAAGCGTTCGGTGTCGAGTTCGTGGAGGAAGACGGAGGCGCGGGCCATGACGGTCGCGGGGGTGTGGCCCTCGGCGGCGTACGCGCGCAGCACGATGCGCAGCTGTCCCATGACGGCGGCGGCGTGCGTGTCGTGTCCCTGGACGTCGCCGATGACGGCGCCGACCCGGCCGCCGGGCAGGGGTATCACGTCGTACCAGTCGCCTCCGATGTCCCGGCCGACGGACGCGGAGCGGTAGCGGACGGCGATGTCGGCGCCGGGCACGTTCGGGATGGTGCGGGGCAGCATGGCCTGCTGGAGCCCCTGGGCGAGGTCCTTCTCCTGCTCGTAGAACATGGCGCGCTGGAGGCTCTGCGCGATGCTGCTGCCGAGGGCGACGAGGACGTTGCGCTCGGAGTCGGTGAAGCCCTTGCGGTCGTGGTAGAGCAGGCCGACGACGCCGATGGGCCGGGCCTGCGCGATGAGCGGCAGATAGGCGGCGGAGCGGATCCCGAGGTGGTCGATGTGCGGCCACAGCAGCGGGTACGAGTCCGCGAAGTCCCGCGGCGACTCGATGAAGCGGGGCGTGAGCGTGCGCACGACCTCGCTCATCGGGTACGGGTCGTCGACGCGGGTGACGTGGGTGCCCGGCACGAAGCTGCCGCGCGGGCCCTCGGCGACGAGATGGATCCGGCCGGCGCGCACCAGGCCCATCACGAAGCTGGTGGCGCCCAGGTTCTCGATGCCGTGGGTCTCGCGGAGCACGTCGATGACGTCGCGGACGGTGCGGGCGTGCGCGAGGGCCGCGGTGGTGTTCTGCACGACGCTGGTCTCGCGGCGCCGGGCGGCCGCGCGGACGGCGCGCTCGTGCTGCACGGTGGCGTCGTTCAGCTCGTCGGTGGCGTCGCGCACGATGCCGACGATGCGGCGCGGGCGGCCGTCGTCGTCGCGCCGGATGTAGCCGCGGGTGTGGGTCCAGCGCAGGGTGCCGTCGCGGGTGCGGATGCGGAAGTAGGCGCCGTAGTTCTCCTCGCCGCTCTTCAGCGCCTGCGAGACGATCGCGTCCAGACGGCCGGCGTCGGCGGTGGGGACGCGCACCCCGAGGCTCTCGGGGTGGTCGTCGTACTCCTGGGGCATCAGGTCGAACACGTCGTGGGCGTTGCTGTCCATGTGCATCAGGCCGCTGGCCAGGTCCCAGTCGAAGCTGCCCATGCGCAGTCCGCGCCCGTAGGCCTCGAGGAACCCGTGCGGCGAGCCGTCCCCGGGGAGCTCCCCGCCCGGGGGGCTCCAGGGCTCCTCGCCGCCCCCGCTGTCCGCGTCCATGGAGCCACGCTATGCGCAGGTCCGGGGGGCCGCACGTCTGCGCCGGGTCACGGCGAGACGCCGTCCGAGGCGTCCGGGATCAGGCCGCCGCCGTCGGACTGGTCGGGGGTGTCGGGGACGGCGCGGGGGCCGGTGTCCTCGTCCGTCGTGCCGGTGTCCGCCGTGTCCCCGGCGGTGTCGGACGGCTCGTCGACGTCCGGGCTGTCACCGGTGGGTACGTCGCTGGAGTCGTCGGGTGACACGTCCGTGCCGGAGCCGGTGGGCTCCGAGGACTCGGGGGTGGGCGTGGGGCAGCCGGACGGCCAGGGGGACGGCGAGGGGTTGCCGCTGCTGTCGGTCGCGGTGGCCGTGGGGCAGGCGGTGCTGGAGGTGGTCTCGCTCGGCGTGCCGGTGTCGGTGGCGCTCTCGGACTCGGAGGTACTGGCGCTCGGCGACGTGGTGCTCGGCGTGGGGCTGTCGCTGGGACTGTCGCTCGGGCTCGTGCTGGGGGTCAGGGTCGGGGTGCGGGTGGGGGACGGCGGCGGGACGACGTGGTCCTTGTGGCCGTCGTCGCCGATCTTCCGCTCGATCCAGGTGTTGTTGACGACGTTGACGATGGTGATGTTCTGGATGACCGTCGGCGCCGGGGTCACGACGACGACCCGGGTCGGCTCGTAGCCGCTCCACGTCTGGCCCTGGCGGCTCGGGCTGCCCTTCAGGGCGACGGGCGGCCTGACCGGGTTGCCGCAGGCGCAGCGCACCCGCGGCTGGCCGCGTCCGTCGACCATGACGGCGGTGCCGGACTGGAGCACCGACTGGAACGTGGTGGCGCGGCCGTCGCGGTAGCCGTGGTTGGTGACCCGGGTGTCGGCGCGCAGCACGACGGGGGTGAGGCCGCGCAGGAAAGCGGGGACGTCGGCGCGGGAGATCCCGGAGGCCTCGGCGAAGGCGCCGGCCTTGGCCTGGTCGGCGGTGAGGAAGCGGACCTGCTTCTCGACGTCGCAGCTGCCCAGCGCGTGGGTGCCGCCGTAGAGGCCGGGGGTGGCGCCGGAGATCTCGCGGGCGCCCTGCTGGGTGGCCGAGGGCGTGCCGGTCGGCGACGGTTGCGGCGTTCGGGTGACGGGCGGGCTGCTCGCGTCCGCGGTGGCGGTGGAGTCGGTGAAGGGGTCGGGGCCCTGGGCGGCGACGGGCTGCATGAACAGCTCGCTCTTGCCGTCGGCCGAGTTCTTCGCTCCGTCTCCGGAGCATCCGGCGAGCAGCAGGGCCGCCGATATGCCGAGGGCCGTGACGTAGGTTCTGGTCCTGATCCGTGCGCGCACGCAGCTCTCCCACCTGTGCACCAGCGATGTGTCCCCTCCATCTCTGGGCCCGGTGCGCGGGTGCCGCAAGTCGTGGTCCGGACGCGGGGCGGGGCTCACACTGGGGGTGTGGACTGGTTCTCGGCGTCGGATTCCGGCTGGCTGGGCCGCCTGGTGTTCCAGCGCGGTCTGGCGGCGGTGTACCTGGTGGCGTTCGCCGGGGCGGCGCTCCAGTTCCGGGCGCTGATCGGGGAGCGCGGGATGCTGCCGGTGCCGCGGTTCCTGGAGCGCGTGCCGTGGCGGCGGGCGCCGACGCTGTTCCGGCTGCGCTATTCGGACCGGTTCTTCGCCGGGTGCGCGTGGGGCGGCGCGGCCGTCGCGGCGGGCCTGCTGGCGGGGGTGGACGGGCTGCTGCCGCTGTGGGGCGCGACGGTGCTGTGGCTGGTGCCCTGGGCGCTGTACCTGTCGATCGTGAACGTCGGGCAGGTCTGGTACGGCTTCGGCTGGGAGTCGCTGCTCCTGGAGGTCGGTTTCCTGGCGGTCTTCCTCGGCAACGACGAGGTGGCGCCGCCGGTGCTCGTGCTGTTCCTGCTGCGCTGGGTGCTTTTCCGCCTGGAGTTCGGGGCGGGCCTGATCAAGCTGCGCGGGGACGTCTGCTGGCGGCGGCTGACCTGTCTGTACTTCCATCACGAGACGCAGCCGATGCCGGGCCCGCTGAGCCGGTTCTTCCACCGGCTGCCGGGGCCGCTGCACCGGGTGGAGGCGGCGGCGAACCACGTCACCCAGCTCGTCGTGCCGTTCCTGCTGTTCGCGCCGCAGCCGGTGGCGTCCGTCGCGGCCGCCCTGATGATCGTCACCCAGCTGTGGCTGATCCTGTCCGGGAACTTCGCGTGGCTGAACTGGCTGACCGTCGTGCTGGCCGCCTCCGTCGTCGAACTCCCGGCGGGCCTGTCGCCCCCGCGGGTCCCGCCGGAGCCGTCCGGTCCCCCGCTCTGGTACGAGGTTGTCGTCCTGGTGCTGTGCTGCGCGGTCGCCGCCCTGAGCGTCCGGCCGGTGCGCAATCTGCTCTCCCGGCGCCAGTCCATGAACCGTTCGTACGACTCCCTGCACCTGGTGAACACGTACGGGGCGTTCGGCACGGTCGGGCGGGTCCGGCAGGAGATCGTGGTGGAGGGCACGGCGGACCCGGAGCCGGGGCCCGAAGCGGAGTGGCGGGCCTACGAGTTCAAGGGCAAGCCGGGTGATCCGGCCCGGCTTCCGCGGCAGTTCGCCCCGTACCATCTGCGGCTCGACTGGATGATGTGGTTCGCCGCGCTGTCGCCCGCGTACGCCCGCTCCTGGTTCCGGCCGTTCGTGGAGCGGCTCCTCGCGGGCGACCGGGACACGCTGCGGCTGCTGCGGCACTGTCCGTTCCCCGACGCGCCGCCGCTGTTCGTGCGGGCGCGGGTGTTCCGCTACCGGTACACGACCCGGTCCGAGCGGCGGGCGTCGGGCGCCTGGTGGGAGCGGACCTATGTGCGGGAGTTCCTGCCGCCGACCCGGCTGAGGTAGATCCGCTCGGCGGTGCGGGCGAACACGTCCTCGTCGTGACCGCCCACCAACTCAACCGCCGTGTCGACGACTTGCCCGTACGTGGCGGCGAGGGTGCACACCGGCCAGTCGGAACCGAAGAGGACGCGCTCGGGGCCGAAGGCGTCCAGGACCGTGTCGGCGTAGGGGCGCAGGGTCTCGACGGTCCAGGTGGCCGGGTCGGCCTCGGTGACCATGCCGGAGAGCTTGCAGACGGTGTTCGGCAGCGCGGCGAGCGCGCGCACCTCGGCGCGCCACGGGTCGAGCCGGCCCGCGGCGATCTCCGGCTTGCCCAGGTGGTCGAGGACGAAGGTGAGTTCGGGGTGGTCGACGGCGGCCCGGACACAGGCGGGCAGCTGGTGCGCGTGCACGAGAAGGTCGTAGACGAGTCCCGCGTCGGCGACCGCCGTCAGGCCGCGCCGCACGTCGGGCCGGAGCAGCCAGCCGGGGTCCGGTTCCCCCTGCACCGGGTGGCGGATCCCCACCAGGTGCTCTCCGCCGTGGAGTCGGCGCAGCCGGGCGAGCTCGTCGGCGACGTCGGGCCGGGTGAGGTCGGTCCAGCCGACGACGGCGGCGACGAGATCGCTGTCCGCGGCGAGCGCCAGGAACTCGGGGGTCTCCTCGGCGACCGGAACCGTCTGCACGAGGACGGTGGCCCCCACCCCGGCCGCGTGCGCCTGCGGCAGCAGCTCGTCGAGTGCGAAGTCGCGTCGTATGGGCGCGAGTTCGGGGCCGGTGATCCAGTCCTGGTCCCGTGCGGAGAGGTCCCAGACGTGGTGGTGGGCGTCGACGACGTCGGTCACGGCAGCTCCCAGACCACCGGCAGACCGGCGTCGGCGCCCTCGGCGGAGTAGTCGTGGACGACGTCGAGGAGTTCGCCCATGCGGGCCTGCCAGGCGATGTTCACCGGCAGCCGGTCGAGTTCGGCGAGCAGCCGGGAGTAGTCCGCGCAGTCCAGGACGTGGAAGAGGTCGGTGCCGCTGCGCCAGATCGTCCACCGCTCGGCGCCCGCCGCGCGGATCGCGGCGACGAGCTCGGCGGGGACCTCGCGGTGGGCGGCCTCGTACTCCTCGACGCGGTCGGCGCGGACCTTGGTGTGCAGGGCGACTCTCACGCGGGCTGTTCCTCTCCGGGGGCGGTGGGGGTCGGGACGTCGGCGGGCAGCAGCTTCTCCGCGCGGGCCTCCTGCCAGAGACCGGCGGGCACCGTGGAGGTGAACTGCCGTACGGTGTCGTCGACTTCGGCGGCGGAGCGGGTGCCGACGAGGACGCCGGTGACGGCTTCGTGTCCGTACGGGAAGGCGAGGGCGGCGGCCCGCAGGGTGGTGCCGTGGCGCCGGGCGAGGGCCTGCCAGGCCAGGGCGCGCTCGACCACGTCGGCCGGGGCGAGGTCGTAGTCGAAGGTGGCGCCGGGTCCCGGGTCGGCGAGCAGGCCCGAGTTGAAGACGCCGCCGACGACCACGGACACACCGCGCTCGGCGGCCGCGGGCAGCAGTGCGTGCAGGGCCCGCTGGTCGAGGAGGCTGTAGCGGCCCGCGCAGAGCACCACGTCGACGTCGGTGTCGCGCACGAACCGGGTGAGCATTCCGGCCTGGTTCATGCCCGCGCCGATGGCGCCGACCAGGCCCTCGCCGCGCAGCCGTTCCAGCTCCGGGTAGGCCTCGCCGAAGGCCTGCTCGGCGTGGTCGTCCGGGTCGTGCAGATAGGCCACGTCGATCCGGTCGAGGCCGAACCGCTCCAGGCTGTCCTCGAGGGAGCGGCGTACTCCGGCCGCGCTGAAGTCCCAGACGCGCCGGTGGGCGGCGGGGGTCGCGAAGCCGGAGGCGCTGTCGTCTCCCCCGGCGCCCGCGTCGTCGGCGGGCTCCAGGAGCCGGCCGACCTTGGTGGACAGGGTGAACTCGGTGGCGGGCCGGGTGCGCAGGAACGCGCCGACGCGGCGTTCCGACACACCGACGCCGTAGTGCGGGGCGGTGTCGAAGTAGCGGATGCCGGCGTCCCAGGCGGCGGTGAGGGCGGCGTGCGCCTCCTCGTCGTCGACCGGGGTGTAGAGGTTGCCGATCGCCGCGGCGCCGAAGCCGAGTGCGGTGACGGGGACGCCGGTGCGGCCCAGGGTGCGGGTGCGCATCGGGGTCACTGTCCCGCGGGGCGCAGCCGCAGCCCCTGCATGCCGCCGTCGACGGCGAGGGCGGTGCCGGTGGTGGCGCCGGAGAGCGGGCTCGCCAGGTAGGCGACGGCACCCGCGACCTCGTCGGCGGAGACGAGGCGGCCGGTGGGCTGGCGGGCTTCGAGGGCGGCGCGCTCGGCGGCCGGGTCGTCGGCCTTGTCGAGGAGGCGGCCGATCCACGGGGTGTCGGCGGTGCCCGGGTTGACGCAGTTGACGCGGATGCCCTCGCGTATGTGGTCGGCGGCCATGGCGAGGGTGAGGGACTGGACGGCGCCCTTGGAGGCGGAGTACAGGGCGCGCTGCGGAAGTCCCGCGGTGGCCGCGATGGAGCAGGTGTTCACGACGGCCGCGTGGTCCGAGGCGCGCAGCGCGGGCAGGGCGGCACGGGTGACGCGGACGATGCCGATGACGTTGACGTCCAGGACACGGTGCCATTCGGCGTCGTCGTTGTCGGCGACGGTGCCCTGGGCGCCGATGCCCGCGTTGTTGACGACGATGTCGAGCCCGCCGAGCTCGGCGACGGCGGCGGCCACGGCGGCCCGTACGGTCTCGTCGTCGGTGACGTCGGCGGCGTACCCGTGCAGCGGCTTGCCGACGGCGGTGATGTCCCGGTCGAGGACGGCGACGGCGGCGCCGCGCGCGGCGAGGAGTTCGGCGGTGGCGCGGCCGAGTCCGGAGGCGCCGCCGGTGACGAGGGCCCTGAGGCCGGCGAAGTCGTTGACGTCCTTGGGGGTGGCGCTCATGCTGCGGCTCCGTTCGTGTGGGGGTCGTGCTGCCCGGCGCGGTCGCGGACCCAGAATCCGCCGTCGGGGAAGGTGTATTCGGCGATGGACTCGGCCCGCATGGTCGCGGAGAAGCCGGGTGCGGCGGGCGCCGTGTAGTGGCCGCCCGCCATGACGACCGGGTCGACGAAGTGGTCGTGGAGATGGTCGACGTACTCGATGACGCGGTCCTCGGTGGTGCCGGACAGGGCGACGTAGTCGAACATCGACAGGTGCTGGACGAGTTCGCACAGGCCGACGCCGCCCGCGTGCGGGCAGACGGGGACGCCGAACTCGGCGGCGAGCAGCAGGATCGCCAGGTTCTCGTTGACGCCGCCGACGCGGGCGGCGTCGATCTGCAGGATGTCGAGGGCGCCGGCCTGGAGGAGCTGCTTGAAGACGATGCGGTTCTGGACGTGTTCGCCGGTGGCGACCTTGACGGGGCCGACGGCCCGGCGGATGGCGGCGTGGCCGAGGACGTCGTCGGGGCTGGTGGGCTCCTCCACCCAGTACGGGTCGAACTCGGCGAGGGCGCGGGTCCATTCGATGGCCTCGCCGACGTTCCAGCGCTGGTTGGCGTCGATGGCCATCCGGATGTCGGGGCCGATGACCTGGCGTGCGGTGCGGCAGCGGCGGATGTCGTCGTCGAGGTCGGCGCCGACCTTCAGCTTGATCTGGGTGAAGCCCTCGGCGACGGCCTCCCGGGCGAGCCGGCCGAGCTTGTCGTCGCTGTAGCCGAGCCAGCCGGGGGACGTGGTGTAGCCGGGGTATCCGCGGGCCAGCAGGTCCGCCGTGCGCTCGGCGGCGCCCGCGCGGCCCGCCCTGAGCAGTTCCAGGGCCCGTTCGGGGGTGAGGGCGTCGGCGATGTAGCGGAAGTCGATCTGGGAGACGAGCCACTCGGGTTCGGCGTCGGCGAGCAGCCGCCACAGCGGCTTCTCGGCGCGCTTGGCCGCGAGGTCCCACACCGCGTTGACGACGGCGCCGATCGCCATGTGCATCACGCCCTTCTCGGGGCCGAGCCAGCGCAGTTGGCTGTCGCCGATCAGGTCGCGGTTGAGGCTGCCCGGGTCGGCGCACAGCTCGTCGACGGGCCGGCCGACGACGTGGTGGCGCAGGCTGCGGATCGCGGCGACCTGGACGTCGTTGCCGCGGCCGATGGTGAACGTGAAGCCGTGCCCCTCGTGTCCGTCGGCGGCGTCGGTGCGGAGCACGACGTAGGCGGCGGAGTAGTCGGGGTCGGGGTTCATGGCGTCGGAGCCGTCCAGTTCCCGTGAGGTCGGGAAGCGGATGTCGTAGGTGTCGACCGCGGTGACTCTGGTGACACTGCCGGTGGTGGGAGACAACGGGTGGCCTTTCGGGGCGGGGGCGGAGATCAGTCCTGGGCTCGGCCGGACGTGAGACGGGCGATGATCAGCGCGAGCAGGATGATTCCGCCGTAGATGGCGTCGATCCAGAAGGACTGCACCTGCGCCATGGTCAGCATGTTCTTGACGACGCCGAGCAGCAGGATGCCGGTGAGCGCGCCGAGCAGGGAGCCCTTGCCGCCGTCGAGGCTGATGCCGCCGATGACGGCCGCGGCGAAGACGGTGAAGATCCAGTTGTTGCCCTGGTTGGCTCCGATGGCTCCCACGTAGCCGGTCTGCATGATGCCGCCGACGGACGCCAGCACTCCGGCCAGCACGAAGACGCCGAGCATCACTCGGTCGACGCGGATGCCGGCGGCGCGGGCCGCCTCCCGGTTGCCGCCGATGGCGTACAGGGAGCGGCCCCAGCGGTGGTACTTGAGCAGCAGGCCGGCCACGAGGTAGCAGGCTCCGGCGACCCAGACCGACAGGGGGATCTTCAGGAACGTGGTGGTGGCCAGGGCGAAGAACGCGTCGGGCAGGCCGAAGAGGGTCTTGCCCTTCGTGGCTCCGACCAGCAGCCCGCGCATGATGATGAGCATGGCGAGGGTGACGATGAAGGCGTTGAGCTTGAGCTTCACCACCAGCACCCCGTTGAAGGCGCCGATGGCCGCGCCGACGACGAGGATCGCGAGGATCGCCAGCCAGGCGGGGAACTCGGTGCCGAAGCCCGACTGCGCCACGGGCAGGAGCAGCAGCGCGCCCACCGCGGGCGCGATGCCGACCACGGATTCCAGGGACAGGTCGAACTTTCCGCTGATCAGGACGAGGGATTCGGCGAGCACCACCATCGACATGGCGGCCGACGCGCTCAGGATCGAGATGAGGTTGGCCTCGGTGAAGAACGCGTCGTTCAGCACCGCGCCCAGGACGAGCATCAGGATCAGGGCGGGGACGAGGGCGAGTTCGCGGGCCCGGCGGAGCAGGACGGTTCGGGTGGTGGAGGCTCCGGGGCGGGGCGCGGCGCCGGCCGTCGGGGCCGACGGGGCCTTGGTGCCGGCCATGGTGGGTTCCCTTTCTTCGAGCCCCTCCGGCGATTGAGGAGCGGGGTCCGGGGAGGAGCCCCGTGGCTTGAGGTCAGTCACGGTCCACCCCCTCGATGGAGGCGATGAGTTCGTGGTCGGACCAGCCCGCCGGGTGCTCGGCGACGACGCGTCCGTGGAACAGCACGAGCACCCGGTCGCAGCGGCGCAGATCGTCGAGTTCGTCGGAGACCACGAGCACGGCGGTGCCGTCGTCGCGGGCGCTGTCGACGCGGCGCAGCAGGGACTCCTTGGACTTCACGTCGACGCCGGCGGTGGGGTTGATGAGGACGAGGAGGTGCGGGTCGGAGGCGAGGGCGCGTGCCATGACGACCTTCTGGGCGTTGCCGCCGGACAGGTCGGAGACGGGCTGGTCGGGGCCCTCGGTGTGGATGTCGAGCCGGTCGATCAGGTCCCGGGCGACGGACCGCCGGCGGTCCGTGCCCACGAATCCGTACCGGCCGAGGCGGCCGAGGACCGACATCGTGGCGTTGTCGCCGATGGTCATCCCGGTGACCAGGCCCTGGTCGTGCCGGTCGCGGGGGACGCAGCCCACTCCGGCGGCGAGTGCGGCCGATACGTTGCCGAACGGCAGCTCGGCGCCGTCGATCCGGGCCGTGCCGGAGGCCGGGGTGTGCAGTCCGGCCAGCGACTCGGCGAGGGCGATCTTGCCGCTGCCGCTGGATCCGGCGAGGCCGACGACCTCGCCGCGGCGCACGGTCAGGTCGATGTCGGCGTAGGTGTCGGAGGTGAGCCCTTCGACGGAGAGGACCACCGGGGCGTCGACCCCGTCCTGTTCGACGACCGCCTCCGCGGCGGCGGCCGCCTGTTCGGCGACGGCCTCCCCTGCCATGGCCTCCACCAGCGCGGGGCGCGGGAGTTCGGCGACGGGTGCGGTGGTGATCCAGCGGGCGTCGCGCAGCACGGTGACCGTCTGGCAGACCTCGTAGACCTCTTGCAGGTGGTGGGAGATGAACAGGAAGGTGACGCCGGAGTCCTGGAGTGCGCGCATCCGGGCGAAGAGGCGCTCGATCTCCTTGTTGTCGAGCTGTGCGGTCGGCTCGTCGAGGACGATGAACCGGGCGCCGCCGCTCAACGCTCTGGCGATCTCGACCATTTGGCGGTCCTCGACCTTGAGGTCGGCGGTGCGCGCGTCGGGGTCGACGTGGATGTCCCAGGTCCGCAGCAGCCGGTCGGCCTCCGCGCGCAGCTTCTTCCAGCTGAAGAAGCCGCCGCGGGCCTCGGGCTGCCGGTTGATGAAGAGGTTCTCGGCGACGGTCAGTTCGGGGACGACGGTGGGCTTCTGGTAGACGCACGCCACCTTGGCCCGCCAGGCGGCCCGGTCGCCGAGCGGCGGCGCGGGCTCGCCGTCGAACAACAGGGTTCCCGCGTCAGGCGCCTGAAGACCTGTCAGGACGGTGACGAGAGTGGACTTGCCGGCGCCGTTGCGGCCGACCAGTGCGTGGGACTCGCCCGCGCGCACGGTCAGCCGGCCGTCGGCGAGGGCGACCGTGGGCCCGTACCGTTTGGCGATGCCGCTGGCTTCGACCAACGGCGCTGTGGGAGCCGTCATTTGACCGTGTTTCCCCACAGCTCGGGGTCGTCGACGTTCTTCTTCGTGACCAGCGGGGCGGGCAGCTGGTCCTCCAGGACGCCGCTGGGCAGCTTGACGATCGTGGAACCGTGATCGGTCGGCCCGGGCTTGAACGTCTTCCCCTTCATCGCCGCCTTGATGTAGTACATGCCGTACTTGGCGTACGAGTCGGCGGGCTGGGAGACGGTCGCGTCGATCTGGCCCTTGCGGATGGCGTCGAACTCCTGCGGGATGCCGTCGTTGGAGACGATCGCGATGTGCCCGGCCGTGCCCGCCTTCTTCAGCATTCCCTTGGACTTGAGGGTCTGCAGCGTGGGTGCCAGGTAGACGCCGCCCGCCTGCAGGTAGATGCCCTTGATGTCGGGGTTGGCGTTGAGGAGGGTGTCCAGCTTGGAGGCGGCGGTGTCCGACTCCCACTTGGCGGGGATCTCCAGGACCTTCAGCTTCGGGTACTTCTTCTTCACGCAGTCGCGGAACGCCTTGGACCGGTCGCGGCCGTTGACCGACGCGAGGTCGCCCATGATCTGCACGACCTTGCCGGACGTCACCTGCCCGCCGAGGTAGTCGCAGGCCTTCTCGCCGTACGCGACGTTGTCGGCGCGCACCACCATGGCGACCTTGCCCTTCTCGGGCGCGACGTCCACGGCGACGACGGGGACGCCCTTGCGCTCGGCCTGGTCGAGTCCGGCGGCGACGGCGGCGCTGTCGAGCGGGGCGACGACGAGGCCCTTGACGCCCTGGTTGAGCTGGTTGTTGATGTCGGTGATCTGCTGCGAGGGGTCGCTGTTGGAGTTGACGGTCTTCAGCGCGTCGACGCCCTCGGACTTCGCCATCTTCGGCACGTAGTCGTTGTACGACTGCCAGAACGGCGAGGTCAGCAGCGGCAGGACGACACCGACCTTGCCGGTGCCGTCACCGCCCGACCCGCCGGAGCCCGCCGCGTCGTCCTTCGTGCTGCCGCAGGCGCTCAGGGCGAGGGCGACACAACCCGCGACGGCCGCCGCGCGCAACGTCCGCGCGCTCGGGCCGTGTACGGCTCTCGAACTCTTCGTGCCTTTCGTGGTGCCAGTCATCGGACCGCTCCTCGGCTCCGGAGGTGAGGGGGGGGACCGGCCGGTTCCTGCCCGTCCAGGCACCGGCCGCGCCCAGAGATTTATCAGACCACTTCGCTTCACCAACACCCTCCGGCGGCAATTTTCTCGCTATTTACGCGCCCGAGACCTCAGAAAGGTCGGACCACCTCGCTAGTGGTCGGACCACTTGGCTGGTTAGACTGCGCGGCATCCGGCAGCGGACCCTGTGTGGGAGGACGTCATCGTGGAGCAGACCGCACCCCAGCGGGGCACTGTCACGGAGCGGGCGATCGAGCAGATCAAGGCGATGATCGCGGGCGGCCGTCTGGAGCCGGGCCAACGGCTGCCCACGGAGCGCGATCTGGCGGTGCAGCTGGGCATCTCCCGCTCGTCGATGCGGGAGGCGATCCGGGCGCTGACCGTGCTCGGCGTCCTGGAGGCGCGGCACGGCTCCGGCATCTACGTCACGCAGTTGGAGGCCGGCGACCTGCTGGAGACCTTCGGGGTCGTCGCCGACCTGTCGCGCGGGCCGCAGCTCGTGGAGCTTCTCGAGGTGCGCCGCATCCTGGAGTCGACGGCGACGGCGCTCGCCGCGGCGCGCATCACCCGGGCTCAACTCGCCGAGGTGGAGGAGCACTTGGCGGCGATGGAGGCCACCGACGATCCGGAGGAGATCCTGTCGCACGATCTGGCCTTCCACCGGGCGATCGTGGCGGCGGCCGGGAACGAGACGATGGCGGCGATCCTGGAGGGTCTCTCGTCGCGGACGTTCCGGGCGCGGGTGTGGCGGGGGTACCAGGAGGAGGGCGCGTTCGAGCGGACCCGGCGGGAGCACTCCCGTATTCACCGGGCGCTCGTGGCGCACGATCCCGAGGCCGCGCGGGCCGCTGCCGCGGCGCATGTGGGTGAGGTGGAGGTCTGGTTGCGGGGTCAGCTGGGTTGACCCGGTCGCATCCCGGCCGCGGCACTCGTCGTGGCTGGTCGCGCAGTTCCCCGCGCCCCTGAAGGCATGCGCTGCGCGCAGCCTTCCCCTGAGCGAGCGGAGCTCGCTTCAGGGGCGCGGGGAACCGCGCGGCCGGCCCCCACGCGCCCGCACCCGGCGACGCACCCCTAACCTCCCTCCCCCGGCGCCGCCACGGCCAACGCCGACAGCACCAGCTCCAGCGCCGTCTCGAACGAACTCCCCGCCATCAGCGGCAGCGCCCCCCGTGCGGCCGCAAGATGCGGATGCTCCACATCGGACAGCTCGGCATACACCCCGGCCCAGGCCCGGTCGTCCGCCTCCCGCCGCTCCACCGGCAACGCCAGATGCGCGGCGTCCAGCGCGGCATGCCCGAGGACCGTGTCCACGAACGCCGAATAGTGCCGGACGGCGTCGGCGTCGTCGAACCCGGCCCGCCGCAGCAGCCCGATCCCGGCGTCCACGGCCCGGAACTCATGGACCCGCCGCGTCACCCGGTACGCGGCGAGCGCGGCGACCCGCGGCTGCTCCCGGTACCCCCGGTGGATCCGCAGCGCCATCTCCCGCAGCGCGTCCAGCCAGGGCATGCTGTCGGGCTCGAACCCGGCCATCACGTCGCCGATGATCCGGTCGGCGACGGCGAGCAGCAGATCGTCGGTGTTGTGGAAGTACCGGTACAGCGCGCTCGGGTCGCAGCCCAGAGCCGCGCCGAGCCGCCGCACGCTCAGCGCGTCGGGCCCGTGCTGCCCGACGAGCCGGAGCGCGCAGTCGACGATCACGTCCTCGGACAGCAGCACCCCCGATCTGGTCGGCTTGCGCCGTCGCCGCTCCGCCGGAATCCGTCCGTCGGCCACCGTGTGCACCCCTTTCTCCCAGCTCCCGTTCTCCTTATGTCAACACCATTGACGCAATGTTGACAAGGCCGGTTTGATCGCAGCCTCCTCCCACACCTCCCGTTCTCCGGTCCCAGGAGTCTGTCCATGAGAAGTGAAGCGCCAGGCCTGCGCCGTTCCCTCGGCGTCGTCGACGGCATCGCCATCGCCGCCTCCAGCACGGCCGCCACCACGAGCATCGGCATCGGCATGGGCTCGCTCGCCGCGACCGTGGGTCTCCAGGCGCCGGCGATCCTGCTCGTCGCGTTCGTGCCGATCCTCGGCATCGCGACGGCGTACGCCCGGCTGAACCGGGTCGAGCGGAACATGGGCAGCGGCTATGTGTGGGTCGGCCGCTCGCTCGGCCCCTGGCTGGGCTTCCTCACCGGCTGGGTCACCCTCGTCGGCACGCTGATCTTCATGGCGTACACGAGCGCGGTGACCGGCTCGGTGTTCCTGCAGTTCGCGAACAAGGCCCACCTGGACTCCGTCGGGGGTCTGCGCCTCGACCCGAACTCGACGGCTCTGTCCACCGTCGTCGGTCTGCTCGTGCTCGCCGCGGTCACGGTCACGGCCGTCACCGGGGTGCGCAAGGCGACCCGGCTCCAGGCGTGGCTGCTGGTCTTCGAGTACACGGTGCTGCTCGGATTCTGCGGCTGGGCGCTGGTGCACGGCTCGCACGACTTCACGTGGTCGTGGCTGAACCCGTTCGCCGTGCACGACGGCACCGGCTTCGCGCAGGGACTGGTCCTCGCGGTGTTCTTCTTCTGGGGCTGGGACGCGGCGTTCAGCGTCACCGAGGAGACCAACGACGTACGGGACGCGGGGCGCGGCGGATTCATCGCCCTGTTCACGATGCTCGCGCTGTTCCTGTACGGGTCCGTGGCCTTCCAGCGCGAGATGTCGCTGTCCGAGCTGATGGAGCAGGGCCCGCAGGCGCTCACCTACCTCGGCGCGAAACTCGCCGACGAGCCGTGGGCGAGCCTGCCGCTGCTCGCGCTGCTGTTCTCCGCGGTGGCCTCGCTGCAGTCCAGCGTCATCCCGACGGCCCGCGGCCTGCTCGCGATGGGCCGGGACCGCACGATGGGCCGGGTGTGGACGAAGGTCAGCCCGCGCTACGGCTCCCCCGCCATCGGCACCGTCCTCGTCACGTCGATCTCGGCGGCCGTGGCCCTGCTGGCGCTGGCCATCCCGAAGCTGAACGAGATGATCCTGGCGGCCGTGAACTCCATCGGTCTCGTCGTCGCCCTGTACTACGGCCTCACGGCGCTCGCGTGTGCGGTGCGCTTCCGCGGGATGCTGCGCACCGCACCGCGCGAGGCACTGCGCGCGGTCGTCGCACCGGGCCTGAGCGGCATCGCCCTGCTGGGCATCGGCGTCTACCTCGGCCGCGACTACGCGACGATGAGCGACCACTTCGAACTCAGCCCGGACAACGGCTGGTTCATGCTGTCGGTGCCCGCGGCGATCCTGCTGTCCGGGCTCGTGATGGCGGCCGTCGCCAAGTACCGCCGCGGCTCGCCCTACTTCGTCACCGGGCACGGCACCGACGCCGACGCCGTCCCGCTGGCCGCCACCGAGGCCCCGTAGACCCGTCCGGTCCGCAGGCCCTGCCCCACCCGCACCGAAGCAAGGAGTTGCCGCACATGCCCGACACCACCCCCGCCGATCTCGTCCTCACCGGCGGCCCGGTCCACACCGGCTCGCCCGCCCGGTCCCGGGCGACCACCGTGGCCGTGCGCGGCGAGCGCGTCGTGGCCGTCGGTCACGACGAGGTGCGCGAGCTGATCGGCCCGCGCACCGAAGTCGTCGATCTGGCGGGCCGGCTGCTGATACCGGGCTTCCAGGACGCGCACGCGCATCCGGTCGGCGGCGGCCTGGAGATGGGCCAGTGCGATCTGAGCGGGGCGACGACGCTCGCCGAGTACCGGGAGACGATCACCGCGTACGCCCGGTCGCGGTCCGACGCCGAGTGGATCACCGGGGGCGGCTGGGCGATGGAGGCGTTCCCCGGTGGCCTGCCGACCGCCGCCGAACTGGACGCCCTCGTCCCCGACCGGCCGGTCTATCTGGTGAACCGGGACCATCACGGCGCCTGGGTCAACTCGCTCGCCCTGGAGCGCGCCGGGCTCGACGCCCGTACGCCCGACCCGTCCGACGGCCGGATCGAGCGGCACCCGGACGGCTCCCCGACGGGCATGCTCCAGGAGGGCGCCGCGAATCTGGTCGGCCGGCTGGTGCCCACCGTCACCCGTGAGGAGCGCGTCGCGGGGCTGCTGCGCGCCCAGGAGCTGATGCACTCCCTCGGCGTGACCGCCTGGCAGGACGCCCTGCTCGGCGACCACGCCAACCTGACCGACCCGACCGACGCGTATCTGGCGTGCGCCGACGACGGCACCCTGACCGCACGCGTGGTCGGTGCGCTGTGGTGGGACCGGGCGCGCGGCACAGAGCAGATCGAGGAGCTGCTGGCCCGGCGCTCGGCGGGCACCCGGGGCCGGCTCCGCTCGACGACGGTGAAGATCATGCAGGACGGGGTCGCCGAGAACGGCACGGCGGCGCTGCTCGGCCCGTACCTGGACGGCTGCGGCTGCGTCTCCGACAACAGCGGGATCAGTTTCGTGCCGCCCGAGGACCTGAAGAAGTACGTCACCGAGCTGGACGCCCACGGCTTCCAGGTGCACTTCCACGCGCTCGGCGACCGGGCCGTGCGCGAGGCACTCGACGCGGTGGAGGTGGCCCGCCGGGCCAACGGCCGTACGGACACGCGGCCGCATCTCGCCCATCTCCAGGTGGTGCACCCGGACGACGTCGGCCGGTTCCGGGCGCTGGGCGCGACGGCGAACCTCCAGCCGCTGTGGGCGGCGCACGAGCCGCAGATGGACGAGCTGACCATCCCGTTCCTGGGGACCGAGCGGGCGTCGTGGCAGTACCCGTTCGGGGCGCTGCTGCGCTCGGGGGCGACGCTCGCGGCGGGCAGCGACTGGCCGGTGAGCAGCCCGGATCCGCTCCAGGGCATCCATGTGGCGGTGAACCGGGTGGCGCCGGACGCGCCCGCCGGGACGCCGGTCTTCCTTCCCGGCGAGCGCATCGGCCTGCTCGACGCGCTCACCGCCTACACGGCGGGCAGCGCGTACGTGAACCACCTCGACCACGAGACGGGCACGATCGCCGAGGGGTTCCTGGCGGATCTGGTGGTGCTCGACCGTGATCCGTTCGCGGGGCCGCCCGAGGAGATCGGCGCGACGCGGGTGGAGCAGACCTTCGTGGGGGGCCGGCGGGTGTTCGGCTGAGGCGGAATCCCGGCCGGCTCGGCTCAGACGTCGGCGGCGCAGCGGAAGCCGCAGTTTCCGCTGCTGGAGTCCGGGGTGTTGCTGGTGCGGGCGGCGACGCGGTAGCGGTTGCAGTACGAGTCGTGGCACAGGTAGGAGCCGCCGCGCATCACCCGGTTCTCGCCGTCCTCGGGGCCTCGGGGGTCAATCGCCGGGGCCGCCGGGTGGGTGGCCGTGAACCGGTCGGCGACCCACTCCCACACATTGCCCACCGTGTTGTGCAGGCCGTAGGCGTTGGGCCGGTAGGCGTCGACGGGGGCGGTGCCGAGGTGCCCGTCGTCGCCGGTGTTCACCCGGGGGAAGTCGCCCTGCCAGATGTTGCAGCGCCACCGGCCGCGCGGGGTCAGCTCGTCGCCCCAGGGGTAGCGGGCCTGGTCGAGGCCGCCGCGGGCCGCGTACTCCCACTCGGCCTCGGTGGGCAGCCGCTTGCCCGCCCACCGTGCGTACGCGGCCGCGTCGTCCCAGCTGATGTGGACGACCGGGTGCCGGGCCCGGTCGCCGACGCCGGTGCCCGGGCCCTCCGGGGCGCGCCAGGTCGCGCCCTCGACGCCGCGCCACCACGGCGTCGCGGCCGGGGCCGGGGTGGCTCGGGCCTGCCGCGGGGTGAGGAAGCCGACGAACACGTACGACCAGCCGAACCGCTCGGCGGCCGTGACAAAGCCCGTGTCCTTGACGAAGGTGGCGAACTGGGCGTTGGTGACGGCGTGTTCATCGATGCGGAACGCGGAGACGGTGACCTCGCGGACCGGTCCCTCGCCGTCGCCGGGGTTGGCGTGCGCGTCCTCGTTGCCCATCCGGAAGGTGCCGCCGGGGAGCGTGACCATGCCCTTGCCCGAGGTCGTCCTGGCCCGTGCCGGGACGGTCAGGGTGAGGGGTGCCCGCGCGGGACCCGCCGCTCCTCGCGGTGCGGCGCAGCACGCGGGGACCGCGGTCTCGGCGGGACGGGTCGAAGGGTCGTGCGCGCTCAAGGCTCTCTCCCGGTACAGGCACAGTTGTTCGTGTTCGCCTGCCGCCGATCCTCGCACGCGGGCCGGCCGACGGGACAGGGCGGCCGGGGCGGGGCCCTGTGCGGGCCCCGCCCCTCTCTCACACCCGCGATTTGTACAGCCCGAACTCCTTGAGGTGCACCGTCGCCCGCGCCCGGGTGACGCGCAGCCGCCAGCGCCGGGCGGTGACCGGGGCGGGCAGCGCGATGATGCGGGCCGCGCCGACGGTGCCGAGTTCGGCGGCGGTGGTCCAGGCGCCGTCGATCAGCGCCTCGACCACGAAGTGCTCGATCTGCTGGCCGTGCCGGATGTCCTCGGCGATCCGGATCCGGTCGACCGCGCGCGGCGCGCCGAGATCGACGGTGCGGCCGCCGTCGTGCCCGGCCCGTACCCGCGCGCCGCGCGCCATGTCCTCGGGCAGTTCCCGGTCGGTGCGCTCCCGGAACTCCTTGAGGCGGGCGACGTCGGCGGCGGGCAGCAGTCCGTCGGTGTCCGGCGGGACGTTGAGCAGCAGCACGGCGCCGCGCCCCACGGACCGGTACCAGATGTCGGTCAACTCGTCGACGGACTTGGGCTGTTGGTCGGCGTGGTAGAACCAGCCGGGCCGGATCGACACATCGCACTCGGCCGGCCACCACTGGAGCGCGGCGGCGTCCGGCTGCGCCGTCAGCAGGGCCTCGCGGCTGCCCTCGTCGGCGGCGTCGTAGGGCAGCACCCGGTCGTACTTGCCGTTGCCGCTGTCCTTGACGGCGATGACGCTCCACTCGTTCTCGCGCGCCATGCCGTCCTCGTTGCCGACCCAGCGCACGTCGGGTCCCGACACGGCGATGGCGGCGTCCGGGGCGAGAGCGCGCACGAGGGCGTACCAGCTGTCCCAGTCGTACGCCTCGACCTTGTCCGGCGGGATGCGGCCCTGCGCGCCGTCGAACCAGACCTCGTCGACCGGTCCGTACTCGGTGAGCACTTCGTACAGCTGGTTGAGCATGTGCGCGCCGTAGTCGGTGGCGGCGAGGTCGTACGCGGGCAGGTCGCGGCCCGTGCGGTCGTCGCCGTCGACGAGGGTGGGGATCGTGCGGGTGGTGCGGGCGCTGCCGTTGGCGTAGACGCCGTCGAGGTACTGGTTCTCGTCGGCGGGCGAGATGTAGACGCCGACCTTGATGCCGTACGTGCGCATCGAGTCGGCGAACGAGCGCAGCACGTCGCCCCGGCCGCCGCGCCAACTGCTGCTCACCACACCGTGCTCGGTGTAGCGCGACCGGTAGAGGACGAAGCCGTCGTGGTGCTTGGCGGTGAGGATGGCGAGCTTGAATCCGCCGTCGCGCAGGGCGCGTGCCCACTGGTCGGTGTCGAGGCCGGTGGGCTGGAAGACGTCGGGGTCCTCGTCGCCGGTGCCCCATTCGAGACCGGTGAAGGTGTTCACGCCGAAGTGCAGGAAGGCGGTCTTCTCCAGCCCCTGCCAGGCGAGCTGACGTTCCGTCGGACGGACGCGGGAGGCTTTGGCGATGAGTTCGTCGGGGGTGTCGTCGGGGCCGACGGGGATCCGGAAGGCGGGTTCGGCGGCCGGTGCGGCGAACGCGGGCGGGCCGGTGGTGGCGACGACCGCCGTGGCGGTGGCGGCGAGGAGGAAGTGCCGTCTGCTGAGAGCCATGGGACGTGGGGGTCCTTTCCGTCAGGAGCGGGTCAACTTCCATACGGCCGGGGCCTGCTGGTCGGCCGGGTACTGGACGAGCGAGCCGTCGGCGGTGACGTGGACGGCCATCTGGGTGAGGGCGTTCGTGAGCCGGTAGCCGCCGGCCGCCCGGGTGAGCGTCCAGCGCTGGAGGGTGTTCTCGGCGTCGCAGGTCTCCCGGGTGACGGCGGAGCCCGGCTCGAGCGGCAGATTGTGGGTGAGCTTTCCGCTGCGGGTCTCCAGGCAGGCGCCGGTCGCGTCGGTCAGGGTGACGTAGCCGTCGGCGGTGCGGGTGACCTCGATGCCCCGTTCCGTGGTGCGGTGCCGGGTGTCGGTGAGCGTGTAGGTGCCGTCGGCCACCGGTACGCGCGTGAGGTCGCGCCATCCCGGTGCGTGGGCCACGGCTCGGGCCCGTGCGGTGAAGTCGGCGTAGGTGGCGTCGGGGTGCGGGGTTCCCCAGGTCGCCTGGGCGATGTGGGCGAGGGGCAGTTCGGCGGTGGCCGCGACCTGGTTCTCGGTCTCGGCGGCCGCGTAGTCCGGCCACAGGCTGATCTTGGCGCCGGTGATGCCCTTGGCGGAGGTGAGCTTCTCGCCCTCGAAGCTGCGCGGGTCCCACTGCTCGTCGTACAGCTTCTCGGTGTCGCTGTGGAAGCCGCCGCGCACGAGGTAGAGGGAGTAGGCGGCGTTCATCACGGGGTAGCCCCGCGCGATGAGCTCGCTGGGCTTCACCTTCACGCCCAGCCAGTGCTCGACCGTCGTGCCGGGGGCGACGGGGACGGTGTTGTCGCCGGTCAGTCCGTCGTTCCAGATGCGCAGCCGCTTGCCCTTGCGCGCCGCGTACGCCTCGACCCGGTTGACGAAGTCGATGAAGGCGTCCTGGGGCGTCGCGTTCTCGCCGTACTTGGCCTTCGCGTACTCCAGGATGTGCGGGTACTTGGCGAAGTCGGAGCCCAGCATGTATTCGTCGGCTCCCATGTGCCACCACTTGGCGGGGAACACGTCGCCGTACTCGTCGATGAGGCTCGTGTAGTAGTCGAAGGCCTCGGGTGCGGTGATGTCGAGCCGTGAGGGCTGCGCCTGGCCGTCGGCGTCGACGAGTTGCAGGTCGGGGCGGTTCTCGATCCAGGGGTCGATGTGGCCGGGCGAGTTGATCTCCGGGACGATCGTGACGTGGTACTTCTCGCCGAGCGCGACGAGCCGCCGGATCTCGCTCCTGGTGTAGTAGCCCCAGGAGTTGGCCTCCGGGTGGGCGTCGCTCTTCACCTTGAGTTCGAGGAGGAGCTGGTTGAGCTTGTGGTATGCCATGTCGCGGACCAGGTTCTCCAGCCAGTCCGTGGAGATGTGCACGTAGCAGGCGCAGACACCGACGCCGCGCTCCTGGTAGCGGGGCACGTCGACGGTGCGTCCCGCGGGGACGCTGTCGCCGCGGGCGAGGAGCTGGAGGAGGGTGCGGGTGCCGTAGAAGGCGCCGGTCTCGGCGGCGCCGGTGATCCGCAGCCGCTTCCCGGCGGTCAGCTCGTAGCCCTCGCCGCCCAGCCGGCCCCGCTCGCCGGACGCGACGTCGACAACGATGTCTCCGGTGCGGGAGGGGCCGCCGACCACCGGCACGACGCCGTTGCCCGCGGCCCGCAGATCGTCCGCCAGGGTGCGGGCGACGCGCCGGGACGCGGCATCGGTGGCGACGAGGCGGGTGTCGTCGCCGTAGGTGTAACTCCCCTCCCCCGGCGTCCAGTCGGTGAGGGCCGGCACGGTGGCGGGGGCGGCGGCCGCCTCGTCGGCGGCCCGGGCCAGCGGGGCCGGCGCGGCGAGGAGCAGCAGGGCCGCGGCGGCGCCGACGATCCGGTGTCCGCGCCGCCGCGACGGGTTGAGCGCACTCGATTCGGTCATGACATCGGATGCTTCAACCTAGACATGGACGTGTCAATGGAGCAGCGTCCATGACTACTTGGACATCTGTGAGAACTTCATGACGACCGACCCGGAATCCCTCCGATGAATGGCTTCCGGCCGGGACGCAGAAAACCCGTTCGCCCGCACCCCTCGTCATCGAGGGGTGCGGGCGACGGGCTCAGGGCGGCGCTACCCCGAAGTTCAGTCGACGCTGGGCAGGATGTGCGGCTCCGCGAGGTCGTCCTCGTAGCCGGCCAGCCGGATGGGCGCCGAGCGGGCCCAGACGTCCAGGCTGCCGAGCTTCTCCGGCCTGCGGCCGACGCGCTCCGTGCGGTCCTTCGGGCGTTGCTCTCGATCGGTCTTCTCTGGTGTCACCGCGCACTCCTTGTGTGTCGGGTAACCCGCTCCGGCGTGACCGGCCGACGTCTCGCGGACACCGGACGCCCGATCGGGTGTGAGTAGAGGGCCAGTTCGGGCGCGGTGGCGCCGGTTGCGCTGGTGGGATCGGCCGTGGTGACCGGCCTCTCCCCGGACGGAACCATGGGTACGGGTGGGACCCACGTGCGGTAACCGTCCGGCTACAGACTAACCAAATGAGCGGGGGTCCGCTCGATGGGGCTGGATTCTGTCGTCCCCTCGGGGGTCGACAGGTGTTCATTCAGCCACGCCGGTCCGTTTCCGCGCGACCGGATTTGGCTCCGGCCGCCCTCCGGCCCGGGGCGCACGGGTCAGGAGGTGGGGGCGGGGCGGTCGGTGTTGATCGTGCGGCCCTCGTCCTCCGTCGGCTCGGCCGACGGGCGCGAGGTCGCGTCCGGCGAGCCGGTGGGGAGAGCGGGGTCCGGGGTGTCCGGGGCCCGGCCGTTCGGCGGGGGCGGACCGGTCGGACTGGCGGTCGCGCCGTTCGCCGCTTCATTGGCGATCGCGTCGAAGTCCACGTCACCGGTGTTCTCCAGCATCGTGATGTGGTCGAGCACGGTCTGGTTGGCGTCCGTGGCCAGTTCCCGCACCAGTGAGTTGCGGGTGGTGTGGCGGATCTGGGCCAGCAGCGCGAAGACCTTCCCGTGCGCGTCCCGCAGCAGATTGGCGAACTTCCGCTCATAGTCCTTGCCGCTCGCCGCCGTCAGCTCGTCCAGCCAGCCCTGCTGCTGCGCGTTGGGCTGGCTCGGCAGTTCCACGCCCAGCTTCGCGGCGACGGAGCGCACCCGCTGGTCGAGGTCGGTGTGTCCGACGACGAGGTGGTCGCCCGCGTCCCTGATCGCCTTCGTCGGCGCCCGCTCCATGGCCTGCTGACCGGCCGGGATCTCCCACAGCCCGGCGAGTCTGACGCGCACGACGAAGTCCCGGTCGCTCGCCGACAGCGGACCCCACTGGGTGGCCACGGTGGCGGCGTTCAGGTTCGCCTGCCCGGTTCCCGACCGGCTCGCGTACGACCAGATCGGGAACGCCAGGGCACCGACGGTGGCGACCAGGGCGGCGAGGATGAGAGCGGTGCCGTTGACGCGGCGCAAGCGGGCCTCCCGGGGACCGAGCCCGGCTCGCCCGGACGGCGAGCCGGTTGGTGACACGGGAAGATACGCGCGCGACGGACCCAGTGTTCAGTTCCCCGCGGGATTTACCGGGTTCGCGGGGTGCGCGGGGTCGTCCTCGCCCACCGTGCTCGGTCGGCCCCGGCCCCAGGCCCGTACGACGAGGACGATCCCCACCAGGGCGACGACGGCCGCGAGCAGCACGCCGTCGGGGACGTGGGAGCCGACGTCGCGCGCCCACTGCTCGGCGGCGAACGAGCCGTCCACGTCGAGCAGTCCGGGCAGCGCGGTCGTCCCGTCGAAGACGAGGAAGAGCGTGCCGAGGACGATGAAGAACAGCCCCGAGGCGAGGGTGGTGCTGTGCGTCTCGAAGCGGCCGACACGGACCGGCCGCCCGCGCAGCAGGCGCCGCCGCCCCAGGTCCCAGCGCTGCCACAGCAGCGCGAGCAGGAACAGCGGTACCGCCATGCCCAGCGCGTAGACGGCGAGCAGCAGTCCGCCGTACACCGGGTGTCCGCCGAGCGCGGCCACGGTCAGGACGCTGCCGAGGATCGGGCCCGCGCAGAATCCGGCGAGGCCGTAGACGGCGCCGAGCGCGTACGTGGACAGGATCCCGGTCGGGCGGATGCGGCCGGACAGTTCGCTCATCCGGCGCGAGGCGAAGCCGCGTCCGGCGATCTGGAGCACCCCGAGCGCGATGATCAGCCAGCCGCCTGCGGAGACGAGCAGGTCCCGGTTGCCGTAGAAGAACCGTCCCGCGTACGAGCCCGCAGCCCCCAGCGGGACGAGCGTGGTGGCGAGCCCGAGATAGAAGATGCCGGTGCGGGCGACGAGGCGGGTGGGGCTGTCGATGGAGTAGGCGAAGAAGGCGGGCAGCAGCAGCGCGCTGCACGGGCTGAGCAGGGCGAGCAGTCCGCCGAGGAACGCCGCGAGGTAGCCGATGTCGCTCATCGCGCGGCCTGGGCCTTCGCCGTCTCGATGGCCTGCTCGAACACGGCGTCGGGCTGGGCCCCGGCGATGGGCTGCCCGTTGACGAGGAAGGACGGGGTCGAGGTGGCGCCGAGACCGTACGCCTCGGCCTGGTCCTCCTTCACCGCGGCGCGGGCCGCCGCGCCGTCGCGGTCGGTGCGGAACCGGCCGAGATCCTTCACCCCTGCCTCGCGGGCGAGCGCGTCGAGCCGGTCGGCGCCGAACCCCTTCTCCTTGGCGCCGTCGGCGTAGGCGGCGCGGTGGAACTGCCAGAAGCGGCCCTGCTGGCCGGCCGCCCAGGCGGCCCGCGCGGCGGCCTCGGACTCGGTGCCGAAAATGGGGAAGTTGCGCCATTCGATGCGCAGGACGCCCGCGTCGACGTACTTCTTCACGAGGGCGGGTTCGGTGTCGCGGGCGAACTTGCCGCAGTAGCCGCACTTGAAGTCGGCGTACTCGATGAGGACGACGGGCGCGTCGGCCCTGCCCTGCGCGAGACGGTCGTCGGCGTCGCGCCGGGCGAGCTTCACCGATCGCGCCGTGGCCTCGTCGGGCTGCTGACCCGCGGCGGCCTCCTGCCGGGAGGTGTCCGTGCGGGGTTCCGGGCGGGTCGCGGTGTACGACACCGTGCCGAGCAGCGCCGCGGCCACCGCGACGGCGGCGACGAGAGCGAGGGGGCGGGCCTTGGAGGAGGAGGTGTTCGGGGTTTTCGGCATGCCGAAGTCGTCCTTGCGTGAAAGGGGATCGGAAGCTGACACGGGGCGGAACCGGGTCTGCTACACGCGCAGGACGGAGAGTTCGACCGGAGACGGCGGGTCGTGCGGGGGCGGACCGCGGCCCGCCGGGACGGTGGGCGCGATGCCTTCGAGGACGGCCGCCTCGCCGCACCCGTGGGCGTACGCGAGCGGGGCGAGCAGTTCGTGCGCGGACGTGCCGCGCGAGGGCACGCCCTGGCGGCTGTCGGGAGCGTGCGGCTGTTCGGGGGCGCAGCCCGGCCCGACGGGAACGGCCCGCTCGACCGCCGTCGTCACCGGCGCGTACGCCGCCGCCGCGCTGCCGGTGCCCTGCGCGCAGCCCAGCAGAGCGACCAGGAGGGTCACCAGGAGGGCGGGGACGGCGAGTCGGGGCACGCGCCAATTCTGCCTCACGACACCCGCCGTCCCTGACCGGGTACGAGCGTTAACGTCCCGTTGACCGCTCGGTCAGCTCCGCATGGTCTGCTTCCGGACAAGCCTCGGAAGGTGTTCGGGAGGAGAGTCGTCCATGGACCGGGTCATTCTGCGCACCGTCGACGAGCTGATGGCGGCGCTGCACGCCTGCCGGGGTGCGTGGGACACCCCCGACCGCAGCGGCGATCCCGTCGATCTGCACGACCACGCCCTGCAGACGGCGGCGCTGCTGCGCCGCTCCCACCCCAGCGACAAGGAGTTGCAGGTGGCGGGCCTGGTCCACGACCTGGGTCATCTGCTGCGCCCCGGTGACGACGCGGGCCACGCGGAGACCGCGGCGGACGCGGTGCGCGAGCTGCTGGGCGCCAGGGTCGCGCACCTGATACGGCTCCATGTCCCGGCCAAGCGGTACCTGGCCGCGATCGAGCCGTCCCGTGCCCTGTCGGCCCAGAGCGCGCTGACGCTGGACGCGCAGGGCGGCCCGATGACACCGGCCGAGGTCGCGGCGTTCGAGGCGGATCCGCACGGGTCGGACGCGGTGGACCTGCGTCAGGCGGACGACGCGGGCAAGGTGGTCGGCCTGGACGCGGGCGTGCTGGAGGACTGGCGCCCGCTGCTGACCCTGGTGGCGGAGCAGCACCGGAGGGAGCCCGCGCAACTGCGCGCCCGCTGACCCGACGGCCCACGGAAACGCCACCAACCATCCACGACCACCGCACGCCTGACGGATCGTCACGCAGGCTGCGGCCATGAGACCGTACGCGCATGACGTCGCAGCGCTCCCTGACAGGCCGGGCCGCCGTCGTGACCGGCGCCTCGCGCGGCATCGGCCGGGCGGTCGCCGAGGAACTCGCCCGCGCGGGCGCCCTGTTGTGCGTCACCGCGCGGGATGCCGACGGCGTCCGGGAGACGGTCGCGGCGCTGCGCGCGCAGGGCACGGACGCGATCGGCGCGGCGGGCACGGTCGCCGACCCCGCGCATCTGTGGGAGGTGACGGAGCTGACCATGGCGGCGTTCGGCCGCGTCGACGTCGTGGTGAACAACGCGGCGACGAACCAGCCCTACGGCCCGCTCATGGACGCCGACCCCGACGCCTGGCGGGCCGCCTTCACGGTCAACGTCGAGGCACCTCTGCGGCTGGTGCAGTGCGCCTGGCGGGCCTGGATGAGCGAGCACGGCGGCGCCGTGGTCAACGTGTGCACCGAGGGCGCCACGCACGTCGGCCCGAACGTGGGCGCGTACAACACGAGCAAGGCGGCGCTGCGTCATCTGACCGCTCAACTGGCGGGCGAACTGGGCCCGTCGGTGCGCGTCAACTCCGTCTCCCCCGGCCTGGTCCGCACCGAACTGGCCCGCTTCGTGTGGGAGGGGGCCGAGGAGTCGATCGCCGCGGGGCTGCCCGCCGGCCGGATCGGGGAACCGGCCGACGTGGCCCGCGCGGTGCGCTGGCTGGTCTCCGACGAGGCGGAGTGGATCACGGGCGCCGATCTGCTGGTGGACGGCGGCACGCGCGTCCGGGCGGCCTCAGCGGCCGGGGACGCGCATGCCGTGCAGCGGCGGCTGCGTCACCACTTCCCGGGCGCGTAGTCCTTCAGGAAGACGCCGTACACGTCGTCGCCGGCCTCGCCGCGCACCACCGGGTCGTAGACGCGGGCGGCGCCGTCGACCAGGTCGAGCGGGGCGTGGAAGCCCTCCTCGGCGAGGCGCAGCTTGTCGTAGTGCGGGCGCTCGTCGGTGATCCAGCCGGTGTCGACGGACGTCATGAGGATGCCGTCGGTCTGGAACATCTCCTGGGCGCTGGTGCGCGTCACCATGTTCATCGCGGCCTTGGCCGCGTTGGTGTTCGGGTGGCCGGCGCCCTTGTAGCCGCGGCCGAAGACGCCCTCCATCGCCGAGACGTTGACGACGTAGGCGCGGCCGCTCTTCGCGTTCTTCGCGGCCTCGGCCATGGAGGCGCGGAGCTTGCTGATGAGGATGAACGGCGCGGTGTAGTTGCACAGCTGGGTCTCGAGGAGCTCCACCGGGGAGATCTGCTCGATGCTCTGCACCCAGGTGTTGCTGTCGACGACGTCGGGCACCAGGCCGCCCGCGTCGATGGCGGTGCCGTCGAGGTGCCGCTCCACGCTGGCGTTGCCCGCGACGAGCGCCAGGTCGGCGACCTTCTGCGCGTCCATGCCGCCCGTGCCGATGGGCAGCGCGGCGATGCCGTCGACCGCGCCCGAGTTGAACGCGCCGATGACGGAGTACGGGGGCAGTTCGCCGGCGGGCAGCGGCGCGCTCTCGCCGTCGACCAGGGCGGCGTACGCGGACGGGAGGCGGCGCACGGTCTGCGTCGCGTTGTTGATCAGGATGTCGAGCGGGCCCGCCTCGGCGACCCGGTCGGCCAGCGAGACGGCCTGCGCCGGGTCGCGCAGGTCGATGCCGACGACCTCCAGGCGGTGGATCCAGTCGGCGGAGTCCTCCATCGCCGTGAAGCGGCGGATGGCGTCCTTCGGGAAGCGGGTCGTGACCGTGGTGTGGGCGCCGTCGCGCAGCAGCCGCAGCGCGATGTACATGCCGATCTTGGCGCGGCCGCCGGTGAGCAGGGCGCGCTTGCCGGTCAGGTCGGCGCGGACGTCGCGCTTGTCCCGGTTCAGCCGGGCGCAGTCGGCGCAGAGCTGGTGGTAGAAGTAGTCGACCTCCACGTACCGGGTCTTGCAGGTGTAGCAGGAGCGCGGGCGCTGCAGTATCCCCGCGATCCGGCCCGCCTCGGTGACCGACGACGGGAGCAGGCCCTCGGTCTCGTCGTCGATGCGCTGCGCGGAGCCGGTCGCGGTCGACTCGGTGACGGCCTTGTCGTGGGCGGTCTTGGCGGCGCGGCGCTCCTGGCGGCGGCGCTGCTTCACCGTCCGGTAGATGCCGGCGGTGGCGCGCCGGACCTCGATCGCGTGGGGGTGGTCCACGTCGATCTTGTCGAGCTCCGCCAGGACCGCGAGGCAGACGGCGAGACGCTCGGGGTCGATGCCGGGACCGTACGCGATCTCGTCGTCGGCCTCCGGGGCCTCATGGTTCTCTGTCACCGTCATCGCCGCTGCCGTTCCTTGGGTCGTCCGCGTCGCGCCCGAACCGCGCTCGCTCACAAAGGCCGAATTTTACGGAGCGGCGGGGCCTGTCTCCAAACCCGATACGTTCGCCGTCCCCGGCGAGTGGCCGTTGTCACTCCTCGAGGACCCGTGGACGTCACCAGGAGAGAACTCTCTGTGGAACGGATAGGCATCATCGGTGTGGGCGAACTCGGCCGGGCCCTCGTGACCGGCTTGTGCGAGGACGTCGCTGCTCCCCCGGACGTGTTCCTGTCCCCACGCGGCGCCGGGGCGGCCGCCGAGCTGTCGTCGCGCTTCGCGACCGTCCGGGTCTGCGCCGACAACCAGGAGGTCGCGGACCGGTCCTCGACGCTGATCATCGCGGTCCGCCCGCAGGACCGCGCCGAGGCACTCGCCGGGCTCCGGTTCGGCGGGGACGGCGGGGACGGCGGGGGCAGCGGGGACAAGGTCGTGGTCAGCGCCATGGCGGGCGTCGCCGTCGACGAGGTACGCGGGCTCCTGCGCACGGCGGCGCCCGTGGTGCGCGCGATCCCGCTGCCCGCCGTGCGCGAGCGCGGCGCCGTCACCGTGACCTGCCCGGGACACCCCGCCGTCGACGGCCTCTTCGACCGGCTCGGCGGGGCGCTGCCCGTCCCGGACGAGGCGACGCTCGACGTGTTCCAGACGCTGACGTCCACGCTGACCACGCACTACTGGTACCTGGCGACGCTGACCTCCTGGGCCGCCCGGCAGGGGGTCGCGCCCGAGGACGCCGACCGCTACGTCCGGGGCCTGTTCGGGGCCGTCGGACGTTCGCTGGGTGACGGCGCGCGCTCGGTGCAGCAGCTCGCGGGCGACCACGAGACCCCGAGGGGGACGAACGAACGCATCCGCACCACCTGGTTCACCCCGGACAACGCCGAGGCCCTGACGCGGGCGCTCGACGGCCTGCTGAAGGATCTCGGGCGACCGGGCGTCGACCCCGGCTAGAGCCCGGCTAGAGCCCGGCCGGGGCCTGGCTCCGGGGCGCGCAGGCGGCGAGCAGTTCCGTCAGCTCGTCGCCCGTCGCGCGGGCCAGCGTCTCCAGGTCGGGCACCGCCTCGGCGTCGGCGACCAGGCCGAAATGGACCTGTCCGCGGTACGTCGACACGGCGACGGCGAGCGACTGGCCCTGCGCGAGCGGGGCGAGCGGGAAGACCTCGGTGAGCGGGCAGCCGCCGAGGGTCAGGCCGAGGCTGGGCAGCGGGACGCTGGTGACCATGAGGTCGAAGAGCAGGCGGGCGTTGCGGCCGACGAGCGCGCCGCCGAGCCGGTGGCCGAGCGGCGGCACGTGGTCGGCGAGCAGGGCCACGGCTCCGGCGCCGCGGTGCGGGCCGCGGTCCTTGTGCCGGTCCATCGCCGCGCGCACCGTCCGCAGGCGCTCCATCGGGTCGTGCTCGGCGACGGGCAGGCGCACGAGGTAGCCGGAGAGCCGGTTGCCCTGGGGGTGGGCGGTGCGCGGGCGGCGGCGCGAGACGGGGATCAGGGCGCGCGGTTCGACGCCCTCGCTGCCGTCGCCGCGCTCGTCGAGCCAGCGCCGGACGGCTCCGGCGACGACCGCGATCAGGACGTCGTTGACGGTGCCGCCGGCGGTCTTGCGGATCCGGTGGACGTCGTCGAGGTCGAGGACGACGCCCGCGGTGCGGCGGGTGCCGGTGGCCTCGGCGGCGAGCGCGGGCGAGGTCCGCACGCCCCAGGTGGCCCGCGCCACGGAGGCGCCGATCGAGACGGCCTGCGTGGTGGCGCCGGCCACGGCGCGGACGTGCCCCGGGTAGCGGCGCGGGTCGAGATCGCCGAGGGTGATGTCGCGCAGGCCGGGGAACGGCAGGCGCAGGCCGCGGCGCGGCGCGGGCTCCGGCCTCGCGGTGCGGGAGACGGGCAGGTCGACGGGGTCCATGACGGCGGCGGCGAGCGTGAGGGCGCGCAGCCCGTCGGCCAGGGCGTGGTGGAACTTGAACAGCACGGCGAAGGAGCGGCCGTCCGCCGCCGGCAGCACGTGCGCCTCCCAGGGCGGCCTGCCGCGGTCGAGCGGACGCTCCATGAGGGCGCCCGCGGCGGCGTGGAAGTCGGTGACCGGCTCGGCGATCCGCACATGGTCCAGCGGGTCGAAGTCGGCGACGGGCACCCGGGCCGCGCCGCCCACCGGGACGAGCACCCCGGCGATCCGCATGCGCAGGCCGGGCACGGCGGGTGCGCGGGTGGCCAGCAGTTCCCGGGCGTGCTGGGCGGCGCCCGGCGCGTCGGCCTCGAACACCCCCAGGGCGCCCAGGTGCATGGGGTGCTCGGCGGTTTCGATGTTCCAGAAGGCAAGGTCGAGGGGGGCGAGCAGGTCCGGGCTCTTCGCAGTCATGGAGTGCTCTCGCGTCGACGACGGGGGAACGGGCAACGAGGAGACGCAGTCAACAACCCACAGTCGATTACGGTCAAGTACGATCTAGGCACGCACAGTTAACAGCAGATTAAGACCCGCCACGCGCGCATACCGCTGCGCATGGCGGGTCTCGTGTGACGCCTGAGCCGTGTCCGGCCCGTGTCTCCTACGTCACTTCACCACGGGGGGCGCCGCTTCGGCACCGGTCCCCCACGACGACGGCCGAGCGCCGACGGTGAACGACAGCTCGCGCGTGCCGCGCAGGTCCGCGGTGGTCAGGTACGTCTTGCCGTACGCGGCGCCGTCCACCCGCGCCGACTGGATGTAGCGGTCGGTGTCCGAGGTGCCCCCCGCACGGACGGTCAGCCCGCCCTTCGGGTAGTAGCGCCGGTCGAGCGTGAGGTCGACCCGCTCGAAGACGGGCGTCGACAGCCCCCAGGTGTCCGTGCCCGGCTGCACCGGGAAGACCCCGATGGACGAGAGCACGTTCCAGGCGGACATGGTGCCGAGGTCGTCGTTGCCGGTCATGCCCGTCGGCGCGTCGGTGAACAGGGTGAGCGCGGCGTGCACCACGTCCGTCGTCTTCCACGGCTGTCCGGTCGACAGGTACGTGTACGGCGCGATCAGGTCGGGCTCGTTCTGGGGGTTGTACTTGTCGGCGTTGTAGTAGTCGTACGGTCCGTTGACCCACACCTCGCGGGCGGTCTTCGCCGGGTCGGCGACCAGCTGGTCGTAGGCGAAGAACGAGTCGAGGCGCTGGTTCGCCGCGTCCGTGCCGCCGATCAGGCCGACCATGCCGGGCAGGTCCTGCGGGACGAGCCACTGGTACTGCCAGCTCGTGCCCTCGTGGAAGCCCTCGCTCTGGGCGGGGTCGGCCGGGCCGGTGAAGTTCCCGGCCGCGTCGCGCGCCCGGAAGAACCCGGTCGAGCTGTCGAAGATCTTGCGGTAGTTCTGGGCCCGCTCGGCGTACCGCCGCGCGTCGTCCTTGTGGCCCAGCTTCCGGGCCATGCGGCCGAGCATGGCGTCGGAGAGGGCGTACTCCAGGGTGGCCGAGGCGCCGTGGTCGTAGTCGGAGTCGCCCGGCTTCACGTGCGCGCGGTCCTTGATGTACGGGGCGAACCCGTCGGCGAGGTACTCCTTGTTCGCCTCGCGGCCCACCGGCGCGGAGTCGGCCGGCGGCACCCCGTCGGCGTTCTTCTTCAGCGCGCGGTACGCGTCCTCTTCGTGGCCCTTGAGCAGGCCCTGCTCGTAGGCGTTGGTGAGGAACGGGGTGACCGGGTCGCCGGTCATGATGTTCGTCTCGACCGTGCCGTAGCCCCACTTGGGCAGCCAGCCGCTGTCCTTGTCGATCTGGATGACGGACAGCGCCATGTCCCGCGACTCGCGCGGCGCGAGCAGCGACAGGAGCTGCGCCTGGGTGCGGTAGGTGTCCCACAGGGACCAGTTCTGGTAGTACGTGAAGCCCTTGGCCCGGTGGGTCTTCTGGTCCCAGCCGGTGTACCGCCCGTCGACGTCGCTGCCCACGTTCGGCGCGAGGAAGGACCGGTACAGCGACGAGTAGAAGGTCCGCCGCAGAGTGTCACCGCCGCCCTGGGCGCGGACGTCGTCGAGGCGGTCCTCCCAGGCGGCCTGCGCGGCGTCGCGCACCTTGTCGAAGGAACGGCCGCCCTCCGCACGGAGGTTGAGCGCGGCGCCCTTGGCGTCGACGTAGGAGATCGCGGTGGTCGCCTCGACGGTGCGGTCCTTGCCGGTGTCGAAGCGCACATAGGCGCCGTTGCGGTCGGCGTCCGCGGCCGAGGACGTCGAGCCCGCGGTGACGGTGTCGCCCTTCCAGGTGCCGGAGGCCGTGAACGGCCGGTCGAAGCGGGTGAGCGTGTAGACGGTGTACTGCTTGGTGTCCTGGCAGAAGCCGCTGCCGGTGACGGCGGTGCGCACGGTGCGGTTGTCGAGGATCTCGACCTTGGTGTGGGCTGTCTTGTGCAGCGACTGTCCGGCGTTGATGAGGACGTTGGCCTTGTCGGTGTCCGGGAAGGTGTAGCGCTGCACGCCGGTCCGCTTCGTGGCGCTCAGCTCGGCCTCGATGCCGGTCTTCAGGCCCACCTTGTAGTAGCCGGGCGACGCCTTCTCGTCGTCGTGACTGAACTCGGCGGCGTACTTGGCGTAGTCGGTCGACGTGATGTCGCCGGTCGTGGGCAGCACGGGCAGATCGCCGCCGAGGCCGCAGCCGACACCCGAGAGGTGCACGGTGGAGAAGCCGCGGATGTGGTTCTCGGAGTAGTCGTAGCCGGTGTTGTGCCCGGTGTCCGGCGAGAACTGCACCATGCCGAACGGCACGGCGGCGCCCGGGTAGGTGTTGCCCTCGTTCTCGGTCCCGATGAACGGGTTGACCAGATCGGTCAGTCGCCCGGTGCTCCCGGTGGCGGCCTGCGCCGCGGGGGCCGCGAGCCCGGTGCCCAGGAGCACGGCGACGCCGAGCGCCCCCAGGGCGCGGCGGGCCCTCGGCCCTGTCGTGCGCGTTCTCGTCGTACGGCTTCTCATTCTCGGCCTCTCGACAACGTTGTCAGCAAGCGCGGTCATTCTTCGTCGGTGTCGGTGGCCCGTCAAGACGTCAGGCGCCACAGGTGGTCATCCGTCCCGTTGTCGGCGAACTGCACCACTTGTGCACTGTTGTTGGTGGACATCCCGTCGACGCCGAGGACCTTTCCGCTGTGCTCGTTGCGCAGCAGGAACCAGCCGTCACTCCGCTCGACGCGGGTCCACAGCAGGTCGGGACGCCCGCTGCCGGAGTCCTCGAACTGGACGACCCGTGCGCTGTCGGCGGTCGAGCTCCCCTCCACGGCAAGGAACTTCCCGCTCTGGCCGTTGCGGATGCGCAGCCGGCCGTTTCCGGCGTCGAGCAGTTGCCAGGCGTGGTCGCCGGTGCCGGAGTTGTCGAACTGGACGACCCGCGCGTCATTGGCCGTGGACATGGAGTCGACGGCGAGGACCTTGCCGCTGTGCTTGTTCTCGATGCGCCGGTAGGGCGGTTCGGGGGTCCACGGGTGTCCGTCCGGTGCGGCGGTCGGGAAGGACGTGATCCGCAGCCGGGCCGCGCCCATCGGCACGAGCGTCACGGTCTCGACGCCCGCCCGGCTGCGCGCGGGGCTGGGCTGCAAAGGGGCCACCACGTGCTCGTCGTCCGCGATCCACTCGGGCAGGCTCCGCGCCTTGGCCGCCAGAGTGAGCGGGGTGCCGTCCAGGGTGAACGGATTGGCGGGCAGCGGTCCCGACCGGCGGCGCAGCTCCGGTGAACTTCCGGGTACGAGGCCGTAGTTCCAGGCGGAGGCCGCATGCACGTCGTACTCGGGGAAGGTGTCGGTGCCGCCAGTGCGGACGTACTTCTCGGCGATCCGCAGCGAGTAGGTGAGCGGCCCGTGGTCGACGCTGACGCTGTCGTGGTTGCCGCTCCAGGTGCGCAGGGTGGTGCGCTGGGGCAGCCGCAGGGTGACGCGGTCGCCGTTCTTCCAGGTGCGGCGGACCTCGGTGAAGGACGGACCCGAACCGGCTTTGACCGTCTGCCCGTTGACCGCGAGGCGGGGTTTGTCGCACCAGCCGGGGACACGCAGCCGGAGCGGGAACGCGACGGGCCTGTCCACGCTCAGCGTCAGGGTGACGGTCTCGTCGAACGGGTAGTCCGTCTCCTCCCGTACGGTCACGGTCGCCTCACCGATCCGGGTCTTCACCTCGCTCGGGGCGTACAGCGCCGCGGCGAGTCCGCCGTCCGGCGTCGCGAGCCACAGCTCCTCGGTGAAGTACGGCCAGCCCATGCCGTAGTTGTGCGGGCAGCACCGGTACTGGTCGACGCCCGGCAGATACGACTGCATGGCGAAGCCGTTCTGGAACTGCCCGGCCGTCTTGCGGGAGTTGTCGAGGTCGACGCCGTTGGCGCTGGTGACGTAGTGGATGCCCTTGCCCTGCGGATCGAGGGCCGCGGGCAGCATGTTGAAGGCCAGGTCCTCGCAGCGGTCGGCCCACACCGGGTCGCCGGTGATGCGGGTGAGCAGCTCGTGGCTGGCCATGAACTCGACGATGCCGCAGGTCTCGAAGCCCTGCCGCGGGTCGCCGAAGCCGGGCCTGACGTTCTCGTCGCCGGCGATGCCGCCGCCCGGGAACTGCCCGTAGTCGTGCAGGACTTGCTCGTAGGTGCGGTAGGTGGCCCGCACCAGCGCGTCGGCGTCGCCGGCCGCCCACTGGGCGTACTGGGCGGGTTCCCTGAAGCCCTGGGCGATGTTCACGTTGTGCGGGGTGGGCAGGGCTCCGGTCCAGTCGGCGCCGTAGCGGTGCATCTTGTCGACCAGGCTCTCCAGGAACGCGTCGCCCGTGCGCTCGTACAGCCAGCGCGCGGTGTCGATGCCGTCGCCCCAGCGCACGGAGACCCAGCTGGAGTCGAAGGCGCCCTTGCCCTGCGCCTCCATGAAGGTCAGGAAGCGGGTCAGGAACGGCACGATGCGCTCGTCGCGCGTGTACTCCTCGTAGGTGCGCAGCGCCATCAGCAGCGGCAGGAACGGCCAGAAGTCCGGTCCGCCGTTCAGGGAGGTGCGCAGGGCGCGCGGGCCGAAGAAGCCGTCCGCCTCCTGGGTGGCGAGGATGGCGTCGATCCAGCGCTTGCAGGCGGCGAGCGCGTCGGCGTCCCGGGTGGCGATCGCGAGCGGGACGTATCCCCGCAGCCAGTACGGGAGTTCCTCCCATCCGCCGAGTTCGGGATGGACCCAGCCGCAGGTGTCCATGACGAGGAAGTGGGACGTCTCTGCGTAGCGGCCGCACAGTCCGGCGAGCAGGAGCCGCAACTGTTCGGCGAGCCAGCCGTGCGCGGTGATGCTGCCGACGGGCAGGCGGGTGAAGGCGTCGGCGGCCGGGGCGGCGGCCGATGCCGCCCGGGCCGTCACGGCGGACAGGCCGCCGACCGCGGTGGCCGCGGAAACCACCGTCGCGGCCTGCAGCACGCCGCGTCGTGTCACTGTCATGAGTGTGCTCCCACGAGAGAGAGGGGGGCGGGCCCGACGGTGCGGGCCCGCCCCGGGGCGTGCGGGATCAGGCGCAGTTCGCCACGGTCGCCTGGGAGGCGTCCTTGATCAGCTGCTGCTGAGCGTCGTGCAGGCGCTTCACGTCCGGCTTGACGACCCTGCGGTCGTAGGTGAGCAGGCCGTTCAGCTCGCCCTCCACGTCGGAGATCTGCGTGTAGACGGCGCCGTTGGAGCCCTGGCAGGCCAGCTTGTGGACCTCACCGAGCTTTTCGAGGTAGTCGTCCGTGTACGTCGCCGGGTCCACGTCGACGTAGCTCTGCTGGACCGCCCACGCGTGCCCGGGCACGGCCAGGCCGAGGCCGCCGTACTCGCCGCTGACCAGGGCTCTCTTGCCGTCGGGGTGCGGCGGCAGGGCGGGACTGGGATAGCCGTGCTCGTCGATGATGTCGCCGGTGCCGCCGTCCCGGCCCAGGTTGATGCCGGACATCGAGTTGATCAGGCGGGTCGGGTCCCAGGACTTGGCCTGGTCGGCGAGGCGGGCCTCGTCGTACTGGCCCCAGCCCTCGTTGAGGGTGACCCACATGATGACCGAGGGGTGGTTGTAGTGCTGGTCGATCATGACCTTCATCTCGCGCTCGAACTCGGCGCGGGCGGCGGTGGACGGGTTGGTGCCCGCCTCCATCGCCGGCATGTCCTGCCAGACGAGCAGGCCCAGCTTGTCCGCCCAGTAGAACCAGCGGTCGGGTTCGACCTTGATGTGCTTGCGGACGGAGTTGAAGCCCATCTGCTTGTGCATCTTCAGGTCGTAGGCGAGGGCCTCGTCACTGGGTGCGGTGTACAGGCCGTCGGGCCAGAATCCCTGGTCGAGGGTGGCCATCAGGAAGGTGGGCTTGCCGTTGAGAACGGTGCGCGGGGTGCCGTTCACGTTCTCGACCTCGACCGAGCGCATCCCGAAGTAGCTGCCGACCCGGTCGCCGCCGACGCTGACCTTGAGGTCGTAGAGGTACGGGTCGTCGGTGGTCCACAGGTGCGGGTTCTTGATCTTCAGGGTGAGGGTCTTGCCGGAGGTTCCGGTGACGGTGGCGACCTTGCGCTTGCCCGCGTACGCGGTGGCGGTCACCGGAAGCCCGTCGCGGACTCCCGTGGTCTCGACGGCCAGTTCGCTCTTCTCGACGCTCGGCGTGAGCTTGAGGTCACCGACGTGGTCGGTGGCGACCGGCTCCATCCACACCGTCTGCCAGATGCCCGACGACGGGGTGTACCAGATGCCGCTGGGGTCGGTGCGCTGCTTGCCCATCGGCGGGTTCTCGCCGTCCTTGGCGTCCGTCGGGTCGTAGACCCCGACGATCAGCTCCTGGGTGCGGCCCGGCTTCAGCGCGTCGGTGATGTCGGCGCTGAACTTGTCGTAGCCGCCCTTGTGGTCGGCGACCTTCTTGCCGTTGACGTAGACCTCGGACTGCCAGTCGACGGCGCCGAAGTTCAGCTGGAGCCGCTTGCCGCTGCCGATCTTCCAGCCGGCCGGGACGGTGAAGGTCCGCCGGTAGAACATGCGGTCCTCGTGGCGCTCGACGCCGGAGAGCTGGGACTCCACCGGGTAGGGCACCAGGATCTTCTCGCCGAGCTTCTTGCCGACGGGGACCGGATCGCCCTTCTCGGCACCCGCGAACTCCCACGTGCCGTTGAGGTTCTGCCAGGCGTCGCGGGTGAGCTGGGGGCGCGGGTACTCGCGGTGGGCGTTGCCCGCCGTCACGTCGTCGCCCCACTTGGTGGTCAGCTCGTGCGTGGAGTGGTTCGGGCCGCTCGACCAGAAGGACCCGACGGCCGTGCCGTCGCTCCCGGTCAGACCGCCCTTGCCGTCGTAGGTGACGTCCGCGAGACCGTCGGCGTCGCCCTTCTTGTTGCCGACGACCGGCTCCTTGAGGCCCACGATGAGGGCCCGCGGGTCGTCGGGGTCCGCCTTGACCTTGTTCAGCGGCCACTTCGCGCCGCCGATGACGGCGGACAGGTGGTCGTTGACATCGCCCGGGACCTTGCCGAGCTTCTGCGCGAAGTCCAGCTTGAGGGTGCGGCCGTCGCCCAGGACGGTGGTGCCGATGGCGCCGTCGTACTTCCAGTCGTCGGGCAGCCGGAACGCGGAGGAGGGGATCGCCTCCTTCGTGCCGCCCGGCTCGGTCCAGCGCAGATGCAGATTGGAGCCGCCGTAGTGCTCGAAGTACTCGACCTTGATGTCGACCGCCTTGCCGGCGGTCAGGTCCACCGGGGCGGAGGTCTGCTCCTTGTCCCAGTCGTCGACCCAGTGGTCGACGATCAGCTTGCCGTCGACCCACAGCCGGAATCCGTTGTCCCCGATGAGGGAAAACGTTGTCGAGCCGGACTTCTCGGGGACGAGTTTTCCGGTCCAGCGCACGTTCGCGTCGTCGGCGCTGCCGGTGGCGGCCTGGAGCCGGGACTCCAGGCTGCCGAAATCGATCTGCGGGTCGAACCCGGTGGCCTTCAGCGTGTCGAAGTCGAAGGCGCCCGGGGCGGATTGGGTGTAGTACTCGCCCTTGAGCCCTTGCGGGACGACGGGCTCGTCGGCGGATGGCTGCGCGGCCTTCGCCGTGCCGGCCGTGGCGTGCGGTGCCACGGTGAGCGCGGTGAGTCCGAGTGCCGCGGTGAGCAGCAGGGCCAGCGGTCGGCCCCGGTGTCTGGTGCTACTGGTGCGCACGGATCCTCCTGGTGTGGAACGCGGAGAAGGCGTCGAGGAAGGGTGGCGGCTCGCCGCTCTAGTCGGTACAACTCGTTTGTACATCGTTGGAAAGAACGGCAGTTGGCATGACAGCACGCGTCCCGGCGCGCTGTCCAGGGTCATGACAAGCGCGTCCGAAGAGCGGACGCGGTGAGCCGAAGGAGATTCCGTGCGGGTGAGCCTGAAGGATGTCGCGGAACGCGCGGGCGTCTCGATCAAGACCGTTTCGAACGTCGTGAACAACTACCAGCACGTCACACCGGCGATGCGGGCCCGGGTCCAGGAGGCGATCGACGAGCTGGGCTACCGGCCGAACCTGACCGCCCGTCACCTGCGCAAAGGCCGTACGGGCATCATCGCCCTGGCCCTGCCCGAGCTGGGCAACCCGTACTTCGCCGAGCTGGCCGGCGCGGTGATCGACGCCGCCGCCGAGCACGATGTGACGGTGCTGCTCGACCACACCCGGGGCGAGCGCGAGCAGGAGCTTCTGGTCAGCCAGGGGTTCCGGGCCCGGGTGATCGACGGGCTGATCCTCAGCCCGCTGGAGCTGGAGGCGGACGATCTGCGCGGCCGGGACGGCGACGAGGTGCCGCTCGTGCTGCTGGGCGAGCGCGAGTACGGACTTCCCTACGACCACATCGCCATCGACAACGTCGCCGCGGCCCGCACCGCCGTGCGCCATCTGATCGGCCGCGGCCGCACCCGGATCGCCTACCTGGGCGAACGCACCGACTCGGCGAACCAGCCGGCCCGGCTGCGACTGGCGGGCTGGCGCGCGGAGTTGACCGACGCGGGGCTGCCCGCCCCGGAGACGCTGGTGGGCGCGACCGGCGGCTGGGACCGCGGGGACGGGGCCGAGGCGATGGCCCGGATGCTGGACTCCGGGATCCGGCCCGACGCGGTGTTCGCGTACAACGACCTGGTGGCGATCGGGGCGATGCGGGTCCTGCACGAGCGGGGCCTGAGGGTCCCGTGGGACGTGGCGGTGGTCGGGTTCGACGACATCGCGGAGGGGCGGTTCGGCGCGGTCACGCTGACCACGATCTCGCCGGACAAGCTGGCCATCGCCCGGCTCGCGGTGCAGTCGCTCCTCGGCCGCCTGGACCGCCCCGCCGAGCAGGCAGGACGTGAACTGACCGCGGAATTCCGGCTGGTGGAACGGGAGAGCACGCTGGGGCGGCGCTGACACCGGATCGGCACCCGTGGCCGCACCCGGCGTTGCGCGAACCCTTTACAGCATCCTTCCAACGATGTAAAAACCTCCCCTGTACCGCCGATGCACCTCTCGATCCGACCGGTCGAACACTCAAGCCATCGCACCAGCCGACCCACCCCGTTGCCGCGTTTCCGCGCCGGGCCGTGCCGTTTTGGGGACCTGAACATGACGCAGACCGTGCTCCACCGTCGCCGTACCTCCGCCCGGGCCCTGTTCGCCGCCGGCCTCGTCGCGAGCCTCGCGCTCGCCACCGGCTGCGCCAAGTCGGAGGACGACAACTCCAGCTCCGACAAGGCGAGTTCCAGCTCCAAGGGGGACAACTCCGGACAGGAGGTCGCCTCGTCCGGCGACGGCAAGACCTGTGACGTCGCCACCTTCGGCGGCAAGAAGCTGGACCTCAAGGGCGCCACCGTGGGCTTCTCGCAGTCCGAGAAGGAGGCCAACCCGTTCCGCATCGCGGAGACCGCGTCCATCAAGGCCGAGGCCCAGAAGCGCGGCATCAAGCTGCTGACGGCCAACGCCCAGTCGCAGTTCTCCAAGCAGATCAGCGACGTCCAGGACCTCATCGCCAAGGGCGCGGACCTGCTGGTCATCGCGCCGCTGAACTCCGACGGCTGGGAGCCCGTGCTGCGCGCCGCGGGCGCCAAGCACATCCCGATCGTCACCGTCGACCGCAAGATCAACGCGACGGCCTGCAAGGACTACGTGTCCTTCATCGGCTCGGACTTCGTCGAGCAGGGCAAGCGGGCGGCCGACCAGATGATCGAGGCGACCGGCGGCAAGGGCACGATCGCGATCCTGCTCGGCGCGGCGGGCAACAACGTCACCACCGAGCGCACCAAGGGCTTCGAGGACCAGATCAAGGCGAAGGCGCCGGGCCTGAAGGTCGTCTTCAAGCAGACCGGCGAGTTCGCCCGCGAGAAGGGCCAGGCGGTCACCGAGCAGCTCATCCAGTCCAAGCCGGACATCACCGGGATCTACGCCGAGAACGACGAGATGGGCCTCGGCGCCGTCAACGCCCTCAAGGGCGCGGGCAAGAAGGCCGGCGCCGTGAAGATCGTGACGGTGGACGGCACCCGGAACGCGGTGCAGGGGATCGTCGACGGCTGGATCTCCGGTGTCATCGAGTCGAACCCGCGCTTCGGCCCGCTGGCCTTCCAGACCCTGGACTCGTTCACCAAGGGCGACAAGGTCGGCCAGGACATCGTCATCAAGGACAGCGCGTACTCCAAGGACAACGCCAAGACGGATATCGACAAGGCGTTCTGACATGCTGTCAGTGACCAGTCTCAGCAAGACGTTCCCCGGCGTGCGCGCCCTCGACGGTGTCGACTTCACCGCGCGCGCCGGGGAGGTGCACGCGCTCATCGGGGAGAACGGGGCGGGCAAGTCCACGCTCATCAAGGTGCTCACCGGCGTGTACCGGCCGGACCCGGACGCCGGGGAGCTCAGCTACGACGGATCGCCGGTCAGCTTCGCGACCCCGCTCGACGCGCAGCACGCGGGCATCTCCACGATCTACCAGGAGGTCAATCTCGTCCCCCTGATGAGCGTGGCGCGCAATCTGTTCCTCGGCCGTGAACCGCGCACGCGGCTCGGCCTGATCGACTTCCGGCGGATGCACCGGGAGGCGGACGAGGCGCTGCGCGAGCTGGGGGTGCGGGTGGACGTGCAGCGTCCGCTGCGCGAACTCGGCGTCGGCGCACAGCAGATGGTGGCCCTGGCCCGCGCGGTCTCGGTCGACGCGAAGGTCGTCATCATGGACGAGCCGACGTCGTCGCTGGAGCCGCGCGAGGTGCGCACCCTGTTCGGGGTGATCCGGATGCTGCGCGAGCGGGGCATCGCGGTCGTCTACGTCAGCCACCGGCTCGACGAGCTGTACGAGGTGTGCGACACGGTCACCGTGCTGCGCGACGGCAAGGTCGTGCACACGGGCAACCTCGCCGACCTGGACCGGCTCGCCCTGGTGTCGCTGATGCTCGGCCGCGCCATCGGTGACGTACAGGACGAGGGGCTGACCAAGTTCTCCGGCGAGCACGACGCGGCGGCCGAACCCGTGCTGCGCGCACAGGATTTGACGGCCCGGCACCAGTTGCACGGGGTGTCGATCGACGTGCGGCCCGGCGAGGTCGTCGGGCTCGGCGGGCTGCTCGGGTCGGGGCGCAGCGAGACCGCGAAGGCCATCGCGGGAGCGCTGCCCACGGACAGCGGCCGGGTCCTCGTGGCCGGCGCCCCGGTCCGTACGGGGTCCACCCCGGCGGCGATCCGCGCGGGCATCAGCCTGCTGCCCGAGGACCGCAAGGCCGAGGGGATCGTGCCGGGTCTCTCGGTGCGGGAGAATATCGCGCTCGCCGCGCTGCCGGGCCTGTCCCGGTTCGGCCTGGTCGACGAGGCGCGGATCGACAAGATCGTCGACACGTTCGTGAAGCGGCTCCACATCAAGACCGCGGGCCCGCACCAGAAGGTCGGCGAGTTGTCGGGCGGCAACCAGCAGAAGGTGCTGCTCGCCCGCTGGCTGGCGATGAACCCGAAGGTGCTGCTGCTCGACGAGCCGACGCGCGGCATCGACGTCGGCGCCAAGGCCGAGGTCCAGAAACTCATCGACGAGCTGGCGGACGACGGCCTCGGCGTACTGCTGATCTCCTCCGACATGGAGGAGCTGATCGAGGGCTCGGACCGGGTCGTCGTCCTGAAGGACGGCGCGGTGGTCGCCGAGCTCACCGGAGACGCGGTCACGGAGGATCGTCTGATGCGCGCGATCGCCGCAACTCCCCCGGAAGGGAAGCACGTTGAGTGATCTGACCCTGGGCAGGGCCGGTGTCGACCGCGACCGGCTGCTGCGCCTCCTCCAGGACTACGGCGTGTACGCCGGTGTCGCGGTGCTGCTCCTGGCGAACATCGCGTTCACCCCGCACTTCCTGTCGACCGAGAACTTCCGCACCCAGGCCGTGCAGGTCGCACCGGTACTGATCGTGGCGCTCGGCATGGCCCTCGCCATCGGCAGTGAGGGCGTGGACCTGTCGGTCGGCTCGGTGATGGCGCTGGCCACGTCCGTCATCTCCCTCTATCTGGGCTACGGCCCGCTGATCGCCGTCGTCGCGGCGCTCTTCGGCGGGGCGCTGATAGGGGTCGCGAACGGGGCGCTGGTGGCCTTCATCGGCGTCCAGCCCATCGTGGCCACTCTGGCGCTGATGGTCGCCGGGCGCGGTCTCGCCCTCGTCCTGCTGCCCCAGCTGAAGGACGTCCGGGACCCGGGGCTGCGCTCGCTCGGCACCGGAGACCTGCTCGGCATCCCCTACCTGGTGCTGATCGCGGCGGCACTGGCCCTGCTGGTCGCCTTCGTCGTGCGGCGCACCACGTTCGGCCGCCAGTTGCTCGCCATCGGCGACAGCCGTCCGGCCGCGCAGCTCGCCGGCCTTCCGGTGCGCCGGGTCCTCATCCTCGTCTACGTCGCCTCGGGCGTCCTCGCGGCGATCGCGGGCGTGCTGGCGACGGCGCGGCTGACCGCGAGCGACCCGACGTCGCTCGGCAATCTCATGGAACTGTCCGCGATCACGGCGGTGGTGGTCGGCGGTACGCCGCTGACCGGCGGCCGGGTGCGGATCGGCGGCACGGTCGCGGGCGCGGTGCTGATCCAGCTGCTCACGGCCACGCTCATCAAGCACGACCTGCCGCCGTCGTGGACACAGATCGCGCAGGCCGTGGTGATCGTGCTCGCCGTCTACGCGGCCAGGGAGCGGGGGAAGCGATGACGATGACGGACTCCACAGCGCCCGGGACGACCGGGCCGGCCACGAAGGTCGACGAGGAACCGCTCGGCGCGACGCGCGCGGAACGGCTCAGCGCGCTCGCCCAGCAACACGGCGCCCTGGTCACGCTGGTGATCGCGGTGCTCGTCGCGTCGCTCTCCTTCGACACGTTCCTGACCGGGGACAACCTGGAGAACATGGCGCTGTCGTCGGCGTTCCTCGCGGTCGTGGCGCTCGGCATGACGTTCGTGATCGTCACCGGCGGCATCGATCTGTCGGTGGGCTCGCTGTTCGCGCTCGGCGGGGTGCTCGCCGCGTGGGGTTCGCAGTACGGGACGGTCGTGGCGCTGCTGCTGCCGCTCGCGGTCTGCGGGCTGATCGGTCTGGTGAACGGGCTGCTCATCGCGCGTTCCCGGCTCGCCCCGTTCATCGTGACGCTGGCGGCGATGCTGGGCGCGCGCGGGCTGCTGCTCGCGATCACCGACGAGGGTTCGACCACGTATCTCGTCGACAAGTCCACGTTCTTCGCGACGCTCGGCCAGGGCAAGCTGCTCGGGATCGGCGTCCCGGTGTGGATCACGCTGGCGCTGTTCGTGGCCGGCGCGGTCGTGCTGCGCCGTACCCGCTTCGGGCAGTACGTGTACGCGGTCGGCGGCAACGAGGACGCGGCGGCCCTGATGGGCGCGCCGGTGGCCCGGACGAAGATCGGTGTGTACACCGTGTCGGGGCTGTGCGCGGGGCTCGCCGGTGCGCTGAACGCGGCGTGGCTGGTCTCCGGAGTGACCATCCTCGGCTCCGGCATGGAGCTGGAGGCGATCTCGGCGGTCGTCATCGGCGGCACGCTCCTGACGGGCGGCTTCGGGTTCATCAGCGGCTCGCTCGTGGGCGTCCTGCTGCTGAAGGTCATCCAGAACGTCATCAACCAGATCGGCTCGCTCGACTCCGCGTACCAGCAGGTGGTCAGCGGTGCGTTCCTGGCTGTCGTGGTGATCGCGCAGACCTGGCTCGGGAGGCGGCGACGCGTGCTCTGAGCTGTGGCTTCACCGGTTTCACCGTGACTGAAACCGGTGTGAAGCCGCGTTGAAGGCGTCGTGCCGCACGCTCTGCGGCATGACGACAACGACCAGGCCCCCGCTCGCCGTGGCGGCACACGGGCTCCACAAGTCCTTCGGCGACAAGGTGGTGCTCGACGGCATCGACCTGACCGTGCCCGAGGGGACGATCTTCTCCCTGCTCGGGCCGAACGGCGCGGGCAAGACCACCGCCGTGAAGATCCTGTCGACGCTGCTGCGCGCCGACGCCGGCGAGCTGCGGGTCGGCGGCCACGACCTGGCCGTCGCCCCGCAGGCCGCACGGGCCGTGATCGGTGTGACCGGTCAGTTCTCGGCCGTGGACGGGCTGATCACCGGCGAGGAGAACATGCTCCTCATGGCCGACCTGCATCACCTGTCCAAGAAGGAAGGTCTGCGCGTCGCCGCCGAGCTGCTGGCGCGGTTCGACCTCACGGACGCCGCGAAGAAGCCGGCCTCCACCTACTCCGGCGGCATGAAGCGGCGCCTCGACATCGCCATGACGCTGGTCGGCAGCCCGCGGATCATCTTCCTCGACGAGCCCACCACCGGCCTCGACCCGCGCAGCCGCCACACGATGTGGGGCATCATCCGCGAGCTGGTCCGCGACGGCGTCACCGTCTTCCTCACCACGCAGTACCTGGAGGAGGCCGACGAACTCGCCGACCGCATCGCCGTGCTGCACGACGGACGGATCGCCGCCGAGGGCACCGCCGACGAACTCAAGCGGCTCGTCCCGGGCGGACACGTCCGGCTGCGCTTCACCGACCCGGTGGCCTACCGGTCGGCCGCCGTCGCCCTGCGCGAGGTCACCCGCGACGACGAGGCACTCACCCTGCAGATCCCCAGCGGCGGCAGCCAGCGCGAGCTGCGCGCCGTCCTCGACTGGCTGGACACGGCCGGCGTCGAGGCCGACGAACTGACCGTGCACACGCCCGACCTCGACGACGTGTTCTTCGCCCTGACCAGCACCGACCAGACCAAGGAGACGGTCCGATGAGCACCCTGACCCTCGCCGTCCGCGACTCGCGGACCATGCTGCGCCGCAACCTCCTGCACGCCCGCCGCTACCCGTCGATGACGCTGAACCTGCTGCTCACCCCGATCATGCTGCTCCTGCTGTTCGTCTACATCTTCGGCGACGTGATGAGCGCGGGCATCGGCGGCAGCGACCGCTCCGACTACATCGCCTACATCGTCCCCGGCATCCTGATGATGACCATCGGCGGCACGGTGATCGGGGCCTCGGTGTCCGTCGCCACCGACATGACCGAGGGCATCATCGCCCGGTTCCGCACGATGGCCGTCCACCGCGGTTCGGTGCTCATCGGGCACGTCGTCGGCTGTGTGCTGCAGTGCGTGGCGAGCGTGGTGCTCGTCGGCGCCGTGGCGGTGGCGATCGGGTTCCGGTCGCACGACGCGACGGTGCTCGAGTGGCTGGCGGCGTTCGGGCTGCTCGTCCTCTTCTCCCTGGCGCTCACCTGGATCGCCGTCGGCTTGGGCCTGGCCAGCCCCAACCCGGAGGCGGCGGCCAACAGCGCGCAGCCGCTGATCCTGCTGCCGCTGATCTCCAGCGCCTTCATCCCGGCGGACACGATGCCGGGCTGGTTCCGGCCGATCGCCGAGTACCAGCCGTTCACCCCGGCGATCGAGACGCTGCGCGGTCTGCTCCTCGGCACCGGGATCGGCCACAACTGGTGGATCGCGCTGGTGTGGTGCGTGGCGCTGGCCGCGCTCGGCTACCGCTGGGCGACGGCGTCCTTCAACCGCGACCAGAAGTGAGGGTGCGGGCCGCGTCCCCCAGTTCGTCCCGCTCCAGGGCGGCGTACTCCGACACCGCGTCGGTGAACGCCGCCCTGTCGGCGTCCTCGGCCGCCCGCCGGGCCCGCCGCGCGGACATCGTCGGCTGGAACTCGCGTCCCACACCGATCCGTTCGGCCAGCGCGATCATGCGGGCGGCGCGCGGGGCGTCGGTCGCGGTCTCCACCAGGCCGAGCGCGTGCAGCACCGGCCCCAGCACGTACAGGTCCCCCGGCGCACAGTCGGGGCCGGCGAGTGCGTCGCCCATCCACCGGCGCAGCCGGCCGACCGTCACCGCGACGGGTTCGAGCCGGCCGGCGTGGGCGTGCGCGGTCACCGACACCGACTGGACCACCAGCGCCCACGGTTCCAGCGCGGCGCCGGCGCTGTGCCGCGCCCCGGCGGCGAGCATCTGCTCCACGGCGCCGCGCCACAGCCCGAGCCCGACCTCGGTGAGCCCGCGGGCCAGGGCGATCTCCGCGCGTCCGGCGAGGTCGGGCCGGTAGTAGGCGTCCTGCTGCCGGGAGGTGTCCTGATCGGCCCTGCGCAGCCAGTACTCGGCCTCGTCGGGGTCCTCGCGGTGCAGGCAGGCGAGGACCAGGTGCCAGCGGATGAAGAGGTAGTCGTGCCCGTCGTTGAGTCGCGGCACCACGGCGAGCACCGCCTGGAGGTGCTCGTACGCCTGGTCCCCGCGGCCGGTGCGCAGATACAGCTCGCTCAGCCGGGAGTGACCCATGAGCTGGACGGACGGGTTGTCGGCCGGGGCCAGTTCGGTGAGCATCCGGTGGGCCGAGGCGATCGCGCGGTCGGGGTCGTGCGCGAGCTCCCAGACGTACGTGGCGATGCCCTCGGCGATCCCGGCGACCAGGGGCCTGGGGTCGGCGCAGAGGCGGCGCAGCACGCCGTGGTCGGGCGGCCGCATCCCGGGCGTCGCGCTCAGCACGACGGCGGCGGCGCGCAGCAGGGTGTCCGGCGGCGCGGCGGGCAGCCGGCGCAGGACGACGAGCTGCCGGACGGCGCTGACGCCCGATCCCATGAGCAGCGCGGCGACGCACAGCACGGCGGCGGCGCGGGCGACCTCGACCCGCTCGGGCGCGGGCCGGTAGTGGGAGAGCAGGTGACCGGTGTCGGCGGCGAGCTGGGCGAGGCGGGGGTAGTTGGCGTCGTTGGACCACAGCGTGGCGAGGACCGCGGTCAGCGCGGCGACGGCGGGGGCGTCCTCGCGGGCGAGGGCGTGCCGCAGGGCGAGCACGAGGTTGTCCTGCTCGGCCTTGATCCGCTCCCAGCCGGGCAGCGGCTCCGAGCCGAAGAACACGTCATGGTGCGCCTCCCCGAACTCCCTTGCCCAGGTGAGGAGTCGGCTCACCGCGTGCTCGTCCTCGCCCGCCTCGGCGCGCCGGGCCGCGCTGAACTCCCGCACGGTCTCCAGCATCCGGAACCGCACTCCGGCCGGGGTGTCGGCGGCGGTGACCAGGGACTGTCCGGCCAGCTCCTCCAGGAGGAACAGCGCGTCCGGGCCCAGGATCCGTTCCGCCGCCTCGCCGAGGAAGCCGCCGGGGAAGACGGACAGGGTGCGCAGGGCCGCGCGGGCGTCCTCGTGGAGGAGGTTCCAGCTCCAGTCGACGACGGCGTGCAGGGTCCGGTGCCGCTCCGGCGCGTCCCGGGCGCCGCCGCGCAGGAGGGCGAAGCGGTCGCCGAGGCGGCGGGCTATCTCCGGTACGGACAGGGCGCGGACCCGCGCGGCGGCCAGCTCCACGGCGAGGGGCAGCCCGTCGAGGTGGCGGCAGAGCCCGGCGACGGCGTCCGCCGGCAGCTCCACGCCGGGCCGGGCGGCGCGGGCGCGCTGGGTGAACAGTTCGATCGAGGTGGCGAGGCGCAGCTCGGGCAGCGCGTACACGGCCTCGGAGGTGAGGCCGAGCGGGGCCCGGCTGGTGGTGAGCACCCGCAGGTCCTTCGAGGACGAGACGAGGGCCCGGACGAGGTCGGCGGCTCCCCGCACGACCTGTTCGCAGTTGTCCAGGACCAGCAGGGCGGGGCCGGGGCCGAGCGCGGCGAGGATGCCCGGGACGGGATCCGAGGGGGCGTCCGGCGCGTTCGGGGCGCTGCCCGCGCCGAGCGCGGAGGCCACTTCCGCGGCGACGTCCGGGTCGGCCGAGACGCCGGCCAGCGGCACGAAGTGGACCACGCGCTGGGCGGCCGCGCGGCTGACGGCGTGCGCGAGCCGGGTCTTGCCGAGGCCGCCGGGTCCGACGACGGTGACGGCGCGGGAGGTGGTCAGGAGCGTCCGCACCGCCGCGATGTCGTCGTCGCGGCCGAGCAGCCGATTGGGTTCGTGGGGAACGCCGTGCCGCACGGCGGGCGCCTCCCCGGACAGCAACTCCGCCTGGACCGCTTTCAGTTGGGGGCCCGGGTCGGCGCCGAGCCCGTCCCGCAGCGCGCGGCGGTGGGCCTCGTAGCGGGTCAGCGCGGCGGAGGGGCCCGCCAGCGCCGCTTCGCCGCGCAGCAGTTCGGCGAGGACCTCCTCGTCGTGCGGGTGCCGGGCGGCCGTCTCGGCGAGCGGCCCCGCGGCCTCCGGGTGCCGGCCGAGGCGGGCCAGCGCGAGGGCGCGGGCCCGGACCAACTCGGCGCGGACCGGGGCGCGCTCGCGGCGCAGTGCCGCGACCGGGTCGTCGCCGTCGTCGTCCGGGGCGCCCTCCCACAGGGCGAGCCCGGCGTCGGCGGCGGCGAGTGCCCCGGCGTGGTCCCCCGCCCTGGCCCGGTCGGCGCTCGCGGCGGCGTGCCGGAGCAGGGCGGAGCTGTCGATCCGGTCGTCGTCGAGGGCGAGCCGGTAGCCGATCGGGGTGCTCGCGATGACGTCGGCGCCCACCTGCGTCCGGGCCCGGGAGACCAGGACCTGCACCGCCTTGCCGGGCCGCTCGGGCAGTTCGTCCGGCCACAGGCCGGCGACGAGCCGTTCGGTGCTGCAGCCGGTGTGCGGGGCACCGGCGAGCAGCGCGAGCAGTCCGCGCAGCCGGGGCGCGGTGATCTCCTGTCCGCGCCAGGCCACGCGCGGGAGCAGGATCAGGTCACAGGTCACGCGTGCAGATTAGCCAGGGCCGTCGGACACGGACCCCGCCGGGGCGGGAACGGCGGACGTCCGCGTCCCGGACTGCTTCCCGACCAGGCCGAGTTGGACCAGGACCGCGAGCGCGCAGGCCACTCCCCCGCCGATCCAGATGGCCAGGTAGGCGGTGAGCGACGGGGTGTCCGTGCCGCCGAGGACGAAGGAGCCGAGCGCGACGGCGAAGACGGCGCCGCCGACGCTGCCGCCGAGTGTCTTGAGGTTGTTGTAGACGGCGGTGGCGCTGGCGGTGCGGTCGGCGGCGCTGCCCTCCACGATGACGGTGGGCAGTCCGCCGAGCGCGAGCCCGCAGCCGACGCCGACGAGCGCGTTGGCCACGGCGAACGGGGCGAGTCCGGAGTGCACGCCGAGCAGGGTGAAGTAGCCGACGGTCAGCAGGCCGAAGGCGACGAGGAGCAGTCGGCGGTAGCCGATCCGGGCGGCGAGCGTCGCGCACAGGGCGGAGCCGACGAACGCCATGATGTTCGGGATGACGCCGTACAGACTGATCTGCCAGGGCGCGAGGTCGAACCCGTACCCCGCCACGGCCGGGGACTCGGCCATGAAGCTGACGGCGACGGACTGCCCGCCGAGCATGACGGCGCCGAGCACGAACCCGGACGCGTAGTAGGGGGCGCTCTGCCGCCGGCCCACGGCGCGGACGTCCACCAGGGCGTGCGGGCGGACGAGTTGGACCTTGATCCAGACGGCGAGGAGCACGGCGGCGAGCAGCAGTCCGCCGAGCGTGGGCGCGGAGGCCCAGCCCCAGGCGGCGCCGCGCGAGACCGTACCGAGCAGGATGACCAGGGCGAGCGCGAGCAGGGCGGCGCCGGACCAGTCCATGCGGCCGTGTCCCCGGGTGCGGGACTCGGGGATCGCGGTGAAGGACAGGACGAGGCAGCCGACGGCGAACACGGCGAGGACGATCAGGGTCGCGCGCAGATCGCCGAGCAGGCTGAGCACCGGTCCGACGAGCCCGTGGCCGAGGACGGTGCCGAGGGTGAGGGCGCCGACCAGCATGCCGACGGCCCGGCGTCCGCCGTCGACGCTGAGCCGGTCCCGTACGAGGCCGATCTCCAGCGGCAGCAGCGCGGCGAGGGGGCCCATCAGGGCGCGGCCCAGCAGCAGTACGGCGAGGTTCGGGGCGAGGGCGACGAGGACCGTGCCCGCCGCGATGGCCCCCAGGGCCACCCGGATCATGCGCCGGTGCCCGTACAGGTCGCCGAGGCGGCCGAAGGCGGGGACGCTGATCGCGGCGGCCAGGTACTGGACCGAGGTGAACCACTGGGCCTGCCCGGTGCTGATGCCCTGCCAGTCCCGGATCTCGGGCACCAGCGGCACGGCCGCGCCCTGGAGGAATCCGCTGATCAGCTCGAAGGCGACGAGCAGCCCGACGACGGCCCGCACCTTCGGCGTACCGGCCTGCGTACCGGCGTCCGTGCCGGTGTCCCCCTGGGCGCTCACGCGGCTGTTCCCCGGGCGAGGCGCCGCTCGGCGAGCGCGGCGAGCAGGGCGGCCTGGCGGGCGAGGACCGCGTCGTCGAAGACGGCCAGCGGGGAGTGGTTCATCGGGGCGTTCGCGACGTCGGTGCCCTCGGGGGCGGCGCCGATCATGAGCATCGCGCCGGGGACGCGTTGCAGCACGAAGGCGAAGTCCTCGGACCCGTTGGACGGGTTGGGCGCCTGCCACACCTCGTCCTTGTCGAACAGGTCGCGGGCGGTGTCGAGCGCGAACGCGGTCTCGTCGGGCGCGTTGACGGTGACCGGGTAGCTCACCTTGTAGTCCACGTCGGCCTCGACGCCGTGCGCCTCGGCGATGCCGCGCACCAGGCGCGGCAGCCCTTCGATGAGGCGCTCGTGCGCGACCTCGGAGTAGCTGCGCACGGTGGCCTCGAAGGTGGCGGTGTCCGGGATGACGTTCTGCTGGGTGCCGGCGTGGAAGGTGCCGACGGTGACGACGGCGGGGTCGAACAGGTCGAAGCGGCGGGTCACCCAGGTCTGGATCGCGGTGACGATCTCGCAGGCGACCGGGATCGGGTCCTTGGCGCTGAAGGGGTTCGAACCGTGGCCGCCCTTGCCGCGCACGGTGACGGTAAGGATGTCGGAGGCGGAGGTGACGGTGCCGGGGCGGGTGGCGATCCAGCCGCCGGGCAGGGTGTTCGCGGCGACGTGCAGGGCGTAGGCGGCATCGAGGGGTTTGCCCGCCGCGTCGAGCACCCCCTCCTCGATCATGAGGCTCGCGCCGTTGTGGCCCTCCTCCCCCGGCTGGAACATGAACACCACGTCGCCCTGGAGGTGTTCGCGGCGCTCGGCGAGCAGCGCCGCCGCGCCGACGAGCCCCGCCGTGTGCAGGTCGTGGCCGCAGGCGTGCATGGCGCCCGGGATCCGGGAGGCGTACGCGACGCCGCTGCGCTCGGTGACGGGCAGGGCGTCCATGTCGCCGCGGAGCAGGACGGCGCCGCCGGGCCGCGCGCCGCGCAGCACCGCGGTGACGGAGCTGAGCCCCTTGCCGAGGGTGATCTCCAGGGGCAGCCCCTCCAGAGCGGCGAGGACCTTCTCCTGTGTGCGCGGCAGATCGAAGCCGAGTTCGGGTTCCTGGTGCAGGGCGCGGCGCAGCCGGACGAGGTCGGGCTGGAGCTCCTGGGCACGTTCGGTGAACGACATACGGGGTGAACCTCCTGGTACGGTCCGGCTGACCACTGGGGAGAGTGAGGGAATGGCGTCAGGGTGCTGCCCTGCCGCAGGAACGGACGATGAATCGCAGGGAAAACGCAGGAGTGGAGCGGTGACGCAGGAAAGCGGCAGGGCCGCGCTGGACGATCTGGATCAGGCCCTGGTGCACGCACTGCAGATCGCGCCCCGGGCCGGGTGGGCCCGGATCGGCGCCGCGGTCGGCGCGGACCCGGTGACGGTGGCCCGCCGCTGGCAGCGGCTGACCCGGAGCGGGTCGGCCTGGATCGGCTGCCACCCGGGTCCTGCCGCCGCCGAGTCCGGGCAGGGCTGTCTGGCGTTCATCGAGGTCGACTGTGCGAACGGGCGGCTGACCGAGGTCGCCCGCGCGCTCACGGCGGAGGCGCACGTGATCACCGTCGAGCACGTCAGCGGTGGCCGTGACCTGCTGCTGACGGTGCTCGCGCCCCGCCTGTCGGCGCTCACCCACTGGGTGACGCACCGGCTCGGCGCGCTCGACGGCATCGTCACCACCCGCACCCATCTGGCGAGCACGGTGTACACGGAGGGCAGCCGGTGGCGGCTGCGCGCCCTGAGCAGCGAGCAGATCGCCCGGCTCGCCGAGGACGCGACGCCCCGGGGGGACGCGTCCGTGTTCGAGCTGACCGACCTCGACCACGCCCTGCTCGCGGAGCTGTCCGTGGACGGCAGGGCGAGCAACAAGGTCCTGGCCGAGCGGTGCGGGACGAGCCCCGACACCGTCCGTCGCAGGGTGAACCGCCTCCTCTCCTCCGGTATGGCGCAGTTCCGCTGCGAGGTGGCCAGGCCCCTGTCGGAGTGGCCGGTCTCGCTGATCCTGTGGGGCATCGCCGCACCCGCCGAACTGCGCGCGGTGGCCGAGCAGGTCACGGGCGCGCGCGAGGTACGGCTCTGCGCGGGGGTGATCGGCCGGCACAACCTCAAGCTGGTCGCCTGGGTCCGCTCGCTCGACGACGCCCAGCGTTTCGAGGTCCGGCTCGCCGAGCGGGTGCCCGCCCTGACCGTGGTCGACCGGGCGGTGGCCCTGTGGCCGATGAAGCTGAACGGGAACCTGCTGGACGAGCGCGGCTATCGCACGGGCGCGGTGCCGATCGACGTCAGGTCCGTGACGGGCTGAGCAGGTCGCGCGCGATCCCGTTCTTCTGGATCTCGGACGAGCCGGTCAGGACGCGGAACATCCGCAGCCTGCGGAAGATCCACTCGATCTCCGCGCCGCGCACCAGACCGGCCTTGCCGTGGATCTGCACGGCCTCGTCGGCGATCCGGAAGGCGCTCTCGGCGACGAACAGCTTGCACATGAAGGCTTCGGTGCGCGGATTGCCGCCCGTGTCGAGTGCGGCGAGCGCGTCGTGGGTCATGCTGCGCGCCGCGTAGTAGGCGGTGGTCATGTCGGCGAGCTTGTGCTGGACCGACTGGAGCGCGCCGAGCGGTGCGCCGAAGACCTGCCGGGTGCGGGCGAAGTCGAGGGTGAGGCCGAGGGCGCGGCGGGTGAGGCCGAGGACGGTCGGGCAGTGCAGCAGCCGGTTGGTGGTGACGCGGCCGAGCCCGATCCGCAGTCCGTCGCCCACGTCTCCCAGCAACTGCTCCGGTCCCACCCGGCAGTTGTCGAGGACGATGTCGCTCTCGATGTGCTCGCCGGACATCGGCGTCTCGCCGGGCCGCACCGTGCAGCCGGGCGCGTCCAGGTCGACCAGGAAGGCGGAGAAGACCGGGGGCGCGTCGTCCGGCGCACCCGGTTCCGGTGCCATGCGCGCGATGAGTACGGAGAAGTCGGCGAACGGACCCGCCGACGAGAACACCTTGTGCCCGCTGATCCGCCAGCCGCCCCCGCTCTCCTCCGGTACGGCGACGGTCCGCAGGGCGCGTACGTCGGAGCCGGCGTCGGTCTCGGTCAGCGAGAAGCAGCAGGCGCGCTCGCCGCGGATGACCGGCAGCAGGTACTTCTCCAGCTGGTGGTCGGTGGCGTACTGGAGGATGGACCCGGCGCGCAGCGGTCCGCCCATGTCGCCGAGCACGCTGTGCTGGAGGATCCGCCCGGAGGCTCCCACCTCCTCCTTGAGCGCGGCGAGTTCGGTGTACGTCAGTCCTTGGCCGCCCTGATCGGGCGGCAGGTGGACGCCGTAGAAGCCGAGTTCGCGGCTGCGCCGCCAGACGGGTTCGAGGACGGCCCGGGTGTACGTGCTCTCGGGGCCGAGCCCCAACCCGGCTTCGTAGTCGGCGAGTTCCCCGTCGAGGTAGTCGCGCAGGCGGCCCACGAGGTCCTGCAGGCGGGGGTTGTCCTCGTAGGTGGGCGTGAGGGTGAAGGTCACGGCGGTCTCCTGTCAGTGGACGCGGCGCTCGGCGCCGGTCCAGTGGCGGGCGCGGACGGCGCGGCGGTCGATCTTGCCGTTGCGGTTGACGGGCAGTGCGTCGACGAACTCGACGGACCGCGGCTTCTTCACGCGGGCCAGGCGCTCGGCGCAGAAGGCGACGACCTCGTCCGCGTCGACCTCGCTGCCGGGCCTGCGGACGACGACGGCCTTGACGGCCTCGCCCCAGTGCTCGTCGGGGACGCCGACCACGCACACCTCGGCGAGGGCGGGATGCGCGTACAGTACGGCCTCGACCTCGCTGCTGTACACGTTGTAGCCGCCGGAGATGATCATGTCCTTCTTGCGGTCGACGATGAAGAGATAGCCGTCGGCGCGCAGATAGCCCAGGTCGCCGGTGTGCACCCAGCCGTCCTTGAAGGTCTCGGCGGTCAGTTCGGGTTCGTGCCAGTACTCGGTCACGCAGTCGGGTCCGCGGGCGATGACCTCGCCGACGGTCCCCGCGGGCACGGCGGCGCCCGCCTCGTCGACGACCCGCACCTCGGTGTCGAAGACGGGCCGGCCGCAGGACCTCAGCAGGTCCGGATCACTGGTGGTGCCCGTGAGGACGTCCTGGCGGGTCAGCACGGTGATGCCGCTGGTCGTCTCGACCTGCCCGTAGCCCTGGACGACGATCGGCCCGAACCTCTCGACGGCCTCCTTGAGCCGCTGCGGGGCGACGGGCGCGCCCCCGACGTGCAGCGCTTTGAGGCTGGAGAGATCGGCGGCGGCCGTCCCCGGGTGCGCGAGCAGCATGTTCAGCATGGTCGGCACGACGAACGTGGCCGTGATCCGCTCCCGCTCGACGGTGTCCAGGAACAGCTCCGTGTCCCACTGCGGCAGGACGACGACCGTGGATCCGTAGGCGAGGGAGGCGAGCAGCGGCATGCCGGGGGCGTGGGTGATGGGGCCGGCGGCGAGATAGCGCTCCCCCGGGGAGGGCGCGCTCTCCGAACTCATCATCCGCTTGCGGAGGTTGGCGAGCCGGTTGCCCTGGGTCTGGACGGCGGCCTTGAGCCGGCCGGTGGAGCCCGAGGTGAAATTGAGGACGGCGGGGTCGTGTTCGTCGACCTCGACGGCGACGAATTCGTCACGCCCCTCACCGAGCAACTCGGCGTATGCGAGGCCCTGTTGACCGCCATAGTGCACCAGGAGGCAGTCGACGCGGGCCTTGGCGAGTGCGGCGCGGGCCGCCTCCAGCCGGCCCGTGTCCACGAACAGCACCCGGACGGACGCGTCGTCCAGGATGTGCGCGACCTCGTCCACGGAGAGCCGGGGGCTGATCGGCACCCGCACGAGCCCGGCCTTGCACAGGGCCATCTCGGTCTCGACGACCTCGGCGCAGTTGCCCGCGTACGTCGCGACGGTCTCGCCCCGCACCAGACCGCGGCCGGTCAGCGCGGAGGCCAGGCGGTTGGTGGTGCGCTCCAGGTCCGCGTAGCTCAGCCTGCGCTCACCGCAGACCAGGGCTTCGCGCTCCGGCCAGAAGGTACTGCTTCGAGTGATGTACGTGCCCAGGTTCACGGGCTGCTCCCACGCTCGTCGGCTCAAATATTCACGGCGGCCACTAATGGACACCATGTACAGAAACTTTCGGGCTGTCAATGATCCGGTAGGCTGCGGTCTCCAGTCAGGGAGCCGAGAGGAGCCGGGACCATGCCGCCGGAAGCGGGCGATCGCCGAGTACGCCGCACCCGACGCCTGCTGCGGGACGCGCTGGTGTCACTGGTCCTCGAGCGGGGCTATGCCGCCGTGACGGTGGAGGACATCACCGAACGGGCCGACCTCGGCCGGGCCACCTTCTACAGCCACTACACCGACAAGGACGAGCTGCTCGACCGCGTCGTGACGGATCTGCTGGACGAGCTGGAGGAGCGGCTGCGGCCGCTGGTCCCGGCGTCGGAGGTGGGCTTCACCGGCAAACCGGCGCTGGAGATCTTCCGCCACGCCGAGCAGGAGCGGGACGCGTACCGCATGATCCTGCGCGGCGAGGGCGACGGACGGGCGCTGCGCCAGTTCACCGCGGCGCAGACCGAGGCGACCGCCGTGGTGTTCCGGGCGCGCGCGGCGCACGAGAAGGTCACCCCTCGGATCAGCGTCGACGTACTGGCCCGCGCCTGGGTCGGCGAACAACTCGCCGTACTGCACTGGTGGTTGGAGTCGGATCCGCACCCCATGTCACCGGAGGAGGCCACCCGCATGCTGCTCGACCTGTCGCTGCGCGGCCGCTACTGGGCCAACGGCTTCGAGGGCACGCCGCCGGCCCCCGCCGGGGAGTAGCTCAGCGCACGGACTGCCCCTTGCCGAGGGCGATCACACCGCCCTTGGAGACGGTGTACAGCTCGGCGTCCCGGCCCGGGTTGACGCCGATCGTGGCGCCCGCCGGGACCTCCACGTTCTTGTCGAGGACGGCGCCGCGCACCACGGCCCCGCGCCCCACCCGGACATTGTCGTGCAGCACCGAGCCCTGGACGACCGCGCCGTCCTCGACGCTCACCCCGGGCGACAGGACGGAGCGGGTGACCTGCCCGCGGATCACACAGCCGGGGCTCACGATCGACTCGCTCGCGATGCCGGCCGCGCAGAACCGCGCGGGCGGCAGCTGACCGGCGTGGGTGTAGATCGGCCAGCGGCGGTTGTCCAGGTTGAAGGCGGGCCGGTCGGAGATCAGGTCCATGTGGGCGTCGTAGTACGTGTCGAGCGTGCCGACGTCGCGCCAGTAGCCGTGGTCGCGTTCCGTCTCGCCGGGGACGTGGTTGCCGTCGAAGTCGTAGACCTGGGCGACACCGCGCTCGGTGAGCAGCGGAAGGATCGAACCGCCCATGTCGTGCACCGAGTTGTCGTCCTCGGCGTCCTCCTTGAGCGCGTCGACGAGGGTCTTGGTGGTGAAGAGGTAGTTGCCCATGGAGGCGAACACCTGGTTCGGGGAACCGGGCAGCGGCGGCGGGTCGGTGGGCTTCTCCAGGAAGGCCTCAACGCGGTGGCCGTCGCGGGCGGGCGTGATGACGCCGAACGCGGACGCCTCCGCGCGCGGCACCCGGATCCCGGCGACGGTGACGCCCGCCCCGGACTCGATGTGCTGGGTGAGCATCTGCCGCGGGTCCATCCGGTACACGTGGTCGGCGCCGAACACCGCGATGAAGTCGGGCTGTTCGTCGTGGACCAGGTTCAGCGACTGGAGGATGGCGTCGGCGCTGCCCGAGTACCAGCGCGGGCCGAGCCGCTGCTGGGCGGGGACCGGCGTGACGTAGTTGCCGAGCAGGCTCGACATCCGCCAGGTCGTCGTCACGTGCCGGTCGAGCGAGTGCGACTTGTACTGCGTCAGGACGCAGATGCGCAGGATGTCGGCGTTGACGAGGTTGGAGAGCACGAAGTCGACGAGGCGGTACATGCCGCCGAAGGTCACCGCGGGCTTCGCCCGGTCCGCGGTGAGCGGCATCAGCCGCTTGCCCTCTCCTCCTGCCAGAACGATCCCGAGTACCGAAGGCCCACCGCGCATGACCATCAACCCCCCATGTCTCAAGCGCCGTTCAGGATCTCCTCGTATACCCCGACGGTGCGCCGGGCTATCGCGTCCCAGCCGAATTCCGCGGCCGCCCGCTCGCGCCCGGCCGCGCCCAGCCGGTCCGCCGCGACGGGATCGGCGACCACCTCGTTCAGCGCCTCGGCCAGGCCCCGCTCGAACCCTTGCGGATCCTGCTCCGCGTACGGGACGAGCAGGCCGGTCTCGCCGTGGGCCACCACCTCGGGGATGCCGCCGACCGCGGAGGCCACGACGGCGGTGCCGCAGGCCATCGCCTCCAGGTTGACGATGCCGAGCGGTTCGTACACCGACGGGCAGACGAACGCCGTCGCGTGGCCCAGGAGTTGGACGACCTCGGAGCGCGGCAGCATCGACGGGATCCAGTGCACCCCGTCGCGCGCCCGCTTCAGCTCCTCCACCAGCTCCCGGAACTCGCGCCCGATCTCGGGGGTGTCCGGCGCCCCCGCGCACAGCACCAGCTGTACGCCCTTGGCCAAGTCGTGGGCCGCGCGCAGCAGATGGGGCACACCCTTCTGCCGGGTGATGCGGCCGACGAACAGGACGTAGGGGCGGGCCGGGTCGATGCCGAAGCGGCGCAGCACGTCGGTGCCGGGGTCGGCCTGGTAGAGCGAGACGTCGATGCCGTTGTGCACGACGCGGACCCGCTTCGGCTCCAGCGTCGGATAGCAGGCCAGGATGTCGTCGCGCATCGCCCGGGACACCGCGATCACCCCGTCCGCGGCCTCGATCGCCGTGCGCTCCGCCCAGGCCGACAGCGCGTACCCGCCACCGAGCTGCTCGGCCTTCCAGGGGCGCAGCGGTTCGAGGGAGTGGGCGGTCAGCACGTGCGGGATGCCGAGGTGGAGCGCCGCGAGGTGTCCCGCGAGGTTCGTGTACCAGGTGTGCGAGTGGACGAGCTGGCGGCCTTCGAGGGCGGCGGCCATGGAGAGGTCCACGGAGAGCGTGCGCAGCGCGTCGTTCGCCCCGTCCAGGGCCGGCCAGGCGCGGTGCCTGCGCACCCCTTCGCCCGCGCCCTCGCCCCAGGTGTGCACCTCCAGGTCGACGAGCGGCCGGAGCTCACGCGCCAGGAACTCGACGTGGACCCCCGCACCGCCGTAGACGTCGGGCGGATATTCCCGGCTGAGCAGTCCCACTCGCACGCGCGACCCCCGTCGTCGGTCGGGCACCACCGCTGTCAGGTCGTAACCGCCCCTCGCACTGCCGTTTCCGAACCGCTGTTCGCGGGGCGCGTCTCATGGTCACCCATGAACGTCCTCCGCGAAAGAGTGCCGACACGTTCGGTAGTCCCCTGGACACCCATCCTGGGGATGACTCCGGATCCCGCGTACTCCATCGGCAGTAGGACCCAATGACTGCTCAGGTCGGACGACGCGAACGGGCCGGACGAGAGATCGTAGAGGTATGACAACCGACCGTCGGCCGCATCGCTCCCCCGGGACCGCCTCATGAGCGCCCTGGCGCTGTCCGTGCTGCTGTCCCTCGTCTCCGCGGTGGCCTACGCGGGCGGGGCGATCGTGCAGGAGCGGGTGGCCGAGACCTCCCCGGGCACGGCGTACGCGCCGCTGCGCAGGCCCGCGTGGTGGGGCGCGGGGTGCCTGAACGGCCTGGGCGCGCTGCTGCACGTCGTGGCGCTCGCCTTCGGCCCGCTGAGCCTGGTGCAGCCGCTGGGGGCGCTGACGATCGTCCTGGCGCTGCCGATGGCGGCCCTGCTCGTGGGGCGCCGCGCAGGGGCCACCGCGTGGCGCGGGGCGGTCATGGCGACGGCCGGTCTCGCGGGGCTGCTGGCGCTCACCGGCGATGCCTCCGAGCAGTCCCTGGGCGGCGCGGAGCGGCTGTTCGTCGGCCTGGTCACGGCCGGTGGCGTGCTGGTCCTGATGACGTCGGCGCGGGCCGCGCACCGGCATCCGGTGGTGCGCTCGGTGCTGCTGGCCGTCGCGGCGGGCGGGGCGTTCGGCATGGCGTCGGTGTTCACGAAGTCGGTGGCCGTCGACTGGTCCGGCGAGCCGCTGGAGCAGCTCACGACCCTGCTGGCGATCGCGGGCCTCGCCGTCACCGGCATGCTCGTGTCGCAGGCCTCCTACCGGGGCGCCGGCCTGGCCGTGCCGCTGGCCACCGCCACGGTGGTGAACCCGGTGGTCGCGGCCGCCGTCGGCCTCACCCTGTTCGGCGAGACGTTCCGGCACGGCACGATCGGTACGGTCCTCGCGCTGGGCTGCGGTGTCGTCGCCGCGGGTGGTCTGATCCTGCTGACGACCGAGCGCATCGGACACGGGCAGCCGGGGCAGGTCGTCGCGAAGGGTTCACCCGCAGCTCCAGGGCGTGACGACCGGGCGGACCCGGCGGACTCGGTCCCCGACGAGCTGACGGTCCCCGAGGGGCCGGCGGCTCCGGGCGGACCGGCGGCCCGGGACAGCCCGACGGTCCCCGACAGTCCCGCGGCGCTGGACAGCCTGCCGCGCCAGTCCCAGGACCGGCGCGACGGGCTGGGCAGCCCGTGCGGGGACAGCAGGTTCCTCAGATCCTGACGCCGTGGGCCCGCAGATACGCGAGCGGGTCCACGTCGCTGCCGAAGCCGGGCCCGGTCCGCACCTCGAAGTGCAGATGCGGGCCCGTGCTGTTGCCCGTGGACCCCGAGCGGGCGATGCGCTGCCCGGTCACCACGCGCTGCCCGCTCTTCACGGAGAGGGCCGACAGGTGCCCGTACTGGCTGTACTTGCCGTCGGCGTGCCGGATCACCACTTCGTAACCGTAGCTGCCGCCCCAGCCCGCCGAGACGACCGTGCCGGCCTCGATCGCCTGCACCGAGGTGCCGGTGGGCACCACGAAGTCGACGCCCGTGTGGTAGCCCTTCGACCAGGAGGAACCGGTCGCGTGGTACGGGGTGCCGATGGAGGCGGAGACGGGCGCGACGACGCCGCCCGACGCCTTCTGCCCGCCGGCGGCCTTCTTGGTCTCGTGCTTCTTGGTCTCACGCTTCTCGGCGCCGGCCTTCTTCGCCCCGACCTTCTGGGACTCGGCCTTCTTGGGCTCGGTCTTCTTCGACTCGGTCTTCTCGGCGTCCGGCTTCTTCGGCGCGGTCCGGTGGGTGTCGGCCTTCGGCGCGCTCCTGCCGTGTCCGGGCATCGTCAGCCGCTGGCCGGGGACGATGAGGTCCGGGTCGCCGCCGACGACCGTGCGGTTGGCGGCGTACAGACGGGTCCAGCCGCCGCTCACCTTCCGCGACTCGGCGATGCCGGAGAGGGTGTCGCCGTGGACGACGGTGTACATCTCCGAGCGGCCCTTGCTCGCCGTGGACTGCGGGGTGACCTCGGGCTTGACGTCCTTGACCTGCTTGACCGTCTTCGTCTTCGGCTTCGTCTTCGCGGCGGTCGGCACGGGGGCGGCCTCGGCGCGGCTCAGCCCTGCCCGCTCCGAACAGACCGGCCAGGCACGCGGACCCTGGCCCGCCAGGACCTTCTCGGCGACGGCGATCTGCTGGTCCTTGGTGGCGAGGTCGGCGCGCGAGGCGTAGGCCCCGCCGCCGTACGCGGACCAGGTGGAGGCGGTGAACTGCAGACCGCCGTAGAACCCGTTGCCCGTGTTGATGCTCCAGTTGTTGCTGGACTCGCAGGCCGCCACCTTGTTCCAGGTGCCGACGTCCGCGGCCTGCGCGCCGCCCGCGCCGATCAGCGGGATCGCCATGCCGGCGCCGCCCACGGTCACGGTGAGCGAGGCCCGGTTGACCCGGCTCGGCTGATACCGGCGGTGCCGGCCGCGTAACGCCATGAACGCCCCCTTGGCTGTCCTGCATCCCACAGGCACACGTAGGAGCGGCAAATTATCCGCTCCCACGCATCCGTGACAAGGGTGCCGTCAGCCACCGTGGCCGTAATCAGTCCCTCAAGTGCCCTGGAACCCACTGGAGTTGGACCGCCTGCTGGAAGGGTCCGCCGCCCTCGTGGTCGTTGAAGGCGTACACCTCCATCGAGCGCTCCGGGCCCGCCCAGTGGTTGTACGCGGCGAAGACGGTCGACGGCGGGCAGGTCAGGTCCTCCAGCGCGACCGAGAACAGACCGGGTGCCGTGGCGCGGGCGGCGAAGTTCATGCCGTCGAAGTACGAGAGCGTGCGGAAGACCTGCTCGTCCTGCCCGATGTGCGTCTTGAGGTAGAGGGCGATCTCCCGGTACGGGTGACGCTCGGTGAGTGTGGCCGCGCGGTCGAAGTGGCACAGGAACGGCACGTCGGGCGCCACGGCGCGAAGGTCCGGGACCAGACCGGCGACGGCGATGGAGATGCCGCCGCCCTGACTGCCGCCGACGACGGCGACCCGGGAGGCGTCGACGAGGGGGTGCGAGCGGGCGGCCTCGACGGCGCGCACGGCGTCCGTGTAGACGCGGCGGTAGTAGTACTCGTGCGGATCCTGTATGCCCTGGGTCATGAAACCGGCGACCGACGGGGCGCTGCCGACCGGGTCCGGTGTGTCACCGACCGAGCCGCCGCTGCCCTGGCCGCGGGTGTCCATCACGAAGTGCGCGAACCCGGCGGCGGCCCACTGCAGGTGCGTGTGGGCCAGACCGCGGCCGCCGTTGTAGCCGATGTACTGCACGACGGCCGGAATCGGCTCCCGGGTGCCGGCGGGAAGGACCAGCCAGCCCTTCACGGGGTGCCCGCCGGAGCCCGCGAACGTAACGTCGAATACGTCGACCGCCGTGTACGGCACGTCGACGGGCTCGAACCGCGCGTCGAGCGCGTGCTCCCCGGCCTCGGCCAGCGTCTTCTCCCAGAAGGCGTCGAAGTCGTCGGGGGCCGTCAAGGCGGGCTTGTAGGCCCGCAGTTCATCGAGCGGCAGGTCGAAATGAGGCACGCACGGCTCCAGGATCGTAAAGAGTGCGGACGGGCACTACGAGCGGACTTCTCGTGGGGGGACGAGGAGTCACGCTACGCCTCACCAGGCCAGAACTGAACAATTTCTTTCATTTTCCCAATCCAGGAGCGACAGGCATGAGCACTACAGCCCAGATCGGTGTCACGGGTCTCGCGGTGATGGGCCGCAACCTCGCCCGGAACTTCGCCCGGAACGGATACACCGTCGCCCTCCACAACCGCACCGCGTCCCGCACGCACCAGCTGGTCGAGGAGTTCGGCGAGGAGGGCATCTTCGTCCCGGCCGGGACCGCCGAGGAGTTCGTGGCGGCGCTGGAGCGGCCCCGCCGCCTGGTCATCATGGTGAAGGCGGGCGAGGCGACGGACGCGGTCATCCAGGAGTTCGCGCCGCTCCTGGAGTCCGGAGACATGATCATCGACGGCGGCAACGCGCACTTCGCGGACACCCGCCGCCGCGAGAAGGAGCTGAGGGAGCGGGGCATCCACTTCGTCGGCACCGGGATCTCCGGCGGCGAGGAGGGCGCGCTGCACGGGCCGAGCATCATGCCCGGCGGCAGCGTGGAGTCGTACGCCTCCCTCGGCCCGATGCTGGAGAAGATCTCCGCGAAGGCGAAGGACGGCGCCCCGTGCGTCACGCACGTCGGTCCGGACGGCGCCGGGCACTTCGTGAAGATGGTGCACAACGGCATCGAGTACGCGGACATGCAACTCATCGGCGAGGCCTACCAGTTGCTGCGCGACGTCGCCGGGTACTCCCCCGCGCGGATCGCGGAGATCTTCCGCTCGTGGAACGAGGGGCGGCTCGACTCGTATCTGATCGAGATCACGGCGGAGGTGCTGAGCCACGTCGACGAGGCGACCGGCGAGCCGTTCGTCGACATCGTCCAGGACCAGGCCGAGCAGAAGGGCACCGGTCGCTGGACCGTGCAGATCGCCCTCGATCTGGGCGTGCCGGTGTCCGGGATCGCGGAGGCGGTGTTCGCCCGCTCGCTGTCCGGCCACGCGGACCTGCGCGCGGCCTCCCGCCATCTGGCGGGTCCGGCGGCGCTGGCACTGCCGGAGTCGGAGGCCGCGGCCTTCGCGGACCGGGTCGAGCAGGCGCTCTACGCCTCGAAGATCGTGTCGTACACGCAGGGCTTCCACGAGATCGCCGCGGGCAGCGAGACCTACGACTGGGACATCGACTCGGGCGCGGTGGCCCGGATCTGGCGCGGCGGCTGCATCATCCGCGCGGCCTTCCTCGACCGGATCACGGCGGCGTACGAGGCCGAGCCCGGCCTGGTGAGCCTGCTCTCGGACAAGGAGTTCGCCGACGAGATCGCGGCGGCCCAGGACGACTGGCGTGCCGTCCTGGTCGCGGCGACCATCCAGGGTGTGCCCACGCCGGGCTTCGCGGCGGCGCTCGCGTACTACGACGCGCTGCGCGCGGAGCGGCTGCCGGCCGCGCTCACGCAGGGCCAGCGGGACTTCTTCGGCGCGCACACGTACCGGCGCACCGACCGCGAGGGCTCGTTCCACACGCTCTGGGGCGGTGACCGCTCAGAGGTGGAGGCCTGAGCCCGCACGGCGCCTCACACGGGTGAGGGCTCGGGCTCCGGCGGGGTCGGGTCGGGGTCCGGGGTCGGGCCCGGCGGGACCGGTGCCGGCGAGGGCTCCGGCACGGGCCGGGGCATCGGGGTCGGCAGCGGGTCCGGGAGCGGTCCCGGGTCCGGGACGTCCGGTCCGGGGCCCGGACTCGGCCCCGGGCCCGGTACGGGCCCGGGCGGGACGGGGTCGGGGAACGGCTGGGTCATGGCGGTGCCTCCAGCGTTTCGGAGGGTCGTGGTCCACCGCCTCGGCGGCGGTGAACCTCCACTGTCTCCCGGGGCGCGTGCCCACGCCCGCCGAGTCCACGCGTCCTGTCAGCCGTCCGTACGAACGAGTCGCACGACCGGAATGTCCCGGCTGGTCTTCTTCTGGTACTCGGCGTAGCGCGGGAACAGCTCGACCAGGGAGTCCCACACGCGGGCCTTGTCCTCGGGCGACAGGGTCTCGGCGCGCGCGGTGAACCGCTCGGTCCCGACGCGCAGCCGTACGTCCGGGTTGGCCACCAGGTTCAGGTACCACAGGGGGTGCTCGTCCGCGCCGCCGTAGGAGGCGACGATCAGCAGGTCCTCGCCGTCGCGGCCGTGGATGAGGACGGTGCGGCGCCACTGCCCGGACTTGCGGCCCTGGTAGTCGAGGAGCAGGCAGGGCGCACCCTGGATGGTGGTGCCCTTCGTGCCGCCGGACTCCTCGTAGACCCGGGCCTGGTCGGCGACCCATCCGGTCGGGCTGATGACGACGTCGGTCATGGCGGTTCCTCGTCCCTCGGTTGTGGTGCGGACAACGTCCCTCAACCTAAGCGCTGGGGCGCCGCGCGCATTCCGCCGCCGCGGCGGCCAGTCCGAGGCGCGGGCTGGAGAGCACAGGGACGGTGGTCCGGGTGCGGGCGGCGGCGTCGGCCAGGGACGCCTGGGCGAGGACGATCACGTCGGCGTCGGCCCCGGTGACCGTGTCGAGGGCGGCGGCGACCCGGTCGAGGTAGCTCTCGCGCTCACCGGCGAGGAACAGCGCCCAGGCGTCCTCGACCAGCACGGTGCGCAGCTCGACGGCGCGTCCGGCGCGGTCCGCCTCCTCCTCGACGAGGGCGGCGGTCGGGCCGAGGGTGCTGTGGGTGGTGGCGACCACGACGACGCGGGGCCCTTCGGCGACGGCCCGCGCGGCCATCGGCCGGTCCACGCGCAGCACGGGGATTCCGGCGGGCACGGCCTGTTCCTGGGCGACGGCGCCGATGCTGGAGCAGGTGCACAGGACGGCGTCCGCCCCGTCGGCGGCCGCCGTCTCCAGCAGCGTACGGATGTCGTCGGCGACGGCGCGGGGGCCTTCGGCGCGGGCCCGCTCCAGGAGTTCCTCGCGCACGACGTGGCGCAGCGCGAGGCCGGGGTGGGCGGCGTCGCGCAGGGCGTCGAAGACGGGGACGTGGACGGGTGAGGTGTGCAGGAGCGCCAGCTTCATGCCCAGAACCCTACGCACCGCCACCGGCCCGCTTCTCACCCGTCCGTGCCGGTCACCACAGTTCGGGATGGTCCCCGACAGCCGCCTTCGCCGCGTCGAGGAGCGGGTCCGGGGCCGCGGGCGCCTCGCCGGGGTGCCGGGCCGCCCACCGGACGACGAACGGGCACAGCGGGGCGACCGCGATCGCCTCCCGGGCGGCGGTCGCGTACAGCTCACGGGCGAGGGAGCCGCCGATGCCCTTCCCCTCGTGCGCGGGCTCGACGACGGTGTGCACCGGCACGAGGGCGCGCTGCGGCTCCTCCAGGACGAAGTACTGGACGTACCCGGCGATCTCGCCGTCGGCGCCGCCGATCCGGGCGCGCAGAAATCCGGCGTCGCGGTCGTCGTGGATCTCGATGTCACTCATGCCGACCAGTCTGGGATCGATTCCCGGGCAGCGCGATACGAGCGACGCACGCCCCGGCCCGAAGCTCTCCAGGACGCCGTTCCATCGATGTACGGCGATCATGTCCCAGCCCTCTGAGACCTCGTCAGCATTCAGGGCGAACAGGCCGATTCGCCACATGTGAGTGACTCATGGGGCCGGAGAAGAAGTTCTGACGCGGAGTCTGTACAGCCGACTTACAGCGTTGTAAAAGGCAGGCAGCACCTGTGAGAGCACCACTGCCACTCCGACGAGCTCGACGACTTCGACGAAGGAGCACCCCCATGCCCTCGCGCCTCACCGGATTAAGACCCATCGGCGTCCTGCTGGCCGTCCTGGCCCTCTTCCTGGGCGGTGTCACCGTGCTGGCCCCGGCGGCCTCGGCGGCGCCCGCCGCCTGGACCCCCAAGCCTGCGCCCATGACGACCCCGTGGACCGCCCAGGTCTCCAAGGACAACCCGCTGCCGGAGTATCCGAGGCCGCAGCTGACCCGGCCCGACTGGGCCAACCTCAACGGCATCTGGGACTTCGCCGTCACCGGGAAGGACGCGGGGCAGCCGGCGTCCTTCACCGACCAGATCCGGGTGCCGTTCGTCGCGGAGTCCGCGCTCTCCGGCATCCAGCGCAAGATCACCGAGAACGACAAGCTCTGGTACAAGCGCACGTTCACGGTGCCGGCCGGCTGGAACGGCCGCCGGGTCCAGCTCAACTTCGGTGCCAGTGACTGGCGTACGACGGTGTGGGTCAACGGCCAGCAGGCCGGAGCGGTCCACAGCGGCGGCTACGACGCGTTCGGCTACGACATCACGCCACTGCTGAACGGCGGCACCAACACCATCGTCGTCTCGGTCTTCGACCCGACCCAGACCGGCGGCCAGGCCGTGGGCAAGCAGCGCATCAACGACGTGACGCCGCACCCCGGCGGCGGCATCTTCTACACGGCGGCCTCCGGCATCTGGCAGACGGTCTGGCTGGAGCCGACCGCCGCCGCGCACATCACGCGGCTCGACATGGTGCCCCGGCTGTCCGACTCGACGCTGCGGGTCACCGTGCGGGGCGCCGGCATCGGCGGGCAGAGCGCGCGGGTCACGGTCAGCTCCGGCGGGACGACGGTCGGCACGGCCACCGGCGCGGTCGGCTCGGAGCTGACGGTGAAGATCGCGAACCCGCATCTGTGGTCGCCGGACGACCCGTTCCTGTACGACGTGAGGGGCGAGCTGGTCTCCGGCTCCACGGTCGTCGACTCCGTCGGCTCGTACACCGGGATGCGGTCGATCTCGAAGGGCACGGTCAACGGCAAGCAACGGCTGCTGCTCAACGGCAAGTTCGTCTTCCAGACCGGCACCCTCGACCAGGGCTACTGGCCGGACGGCATCTACACCGCGCCCACGGACGACGCCCTCAAGTACGACCTCCAGAAGCACAAGGACCTCGGCTTCAACATGGTCCGCAAGCACATCAAGGTCGAGCCGCAGCGCTGGTTCTACTGGGCCGACAGGCTGGGCCTGCTGGTGTGGCAGGACATGCCCGCGATGGACACCCGCACTCCGGACTCGGCGGCCCGCACCCAGTGGGAGGCGGAGTTCGACCAGATCATCGACGAGCACCGCAGTTCGCCGTCGCTCGTGATGTGGGTCGACGAGAACGAGGGCTGGGGCCAGTACGACCAGGCCCGCATCGCCGACAAGGTGAAGGCGGCCGACCCCTCGCGCCTGGTCGACAACATGAGCGGCATCAACTGCTGCGGCGCGGTCGACGGCGGCAACGGCGACGTGATCGACCATCACGTGTACGTCGGGCCGGGAGTGACGAGCCCGTCCTCGACCCGGGCCGCCGTGCTCGGCGAGTACGGCGGGCTGGGGATGCGGGTGTCGGGCCACGAGTGGTCGCCGGGCAACGGCTTCAGTTACGAGGACCAGGCCGACGCCGCGCATCTGAACAACCGGTTCGTCGGACTGCTCGACGCGCTGCGCCTGCAACAGATGCCGGCCGGGCTCTCGGCCTCCGTGTACACGGAGATCACCGATGTCGAGAACGAGGTCAACGGCCTCCTGACGTACGACCGTCAGGTGGTCAAGGTCGACGCGGCGCGGGTCAAGGCGGCCAACCAGGCCCTGATCGCGGCCTCCGCGAATCCGGCGGGTCCGACGACCCTGCCGACCGGCCTGAAGTCGCTGCGGGTCACCACCCCCGGCTACACCGACCGCTACCTCCGGCACCGGGACGCCCTCGCCTACACGGACGTCGTCACGTCCGCCAGTGCCGATCTGCTGAAGAACGACGCCACCTGGCGGGTGGTGCCGGGTCTCTCCGACAACTCCTGCTACTCGTTCGAGTCCCGCAACTACCCGGGCGAGTACCTGCGCCACCGCGAGTTCCGGGTGCACCGGGAGGCCGGTGACGGCTCGGCGCTGTTCCGGGCCGACGCCACGTTCTGCGCGGTGCCCGGGCAGGGCGGCGTCCGGCTGATGGCACAGAACTATCCCGGTCAGTACCTGCGGCACTACAACGCCGAGGTCTACCTGGCCGTACCGGGCGGATCCCGGGCCGCGGACAACCCGTCGCTGTTCACCGAGGACACGACGTGGGCCGTGGAGGCGCCCTGGGCGCCCTGATCCCGTGGTCACCCGCAGGCGCCGGGCCCCGGCCCGGCGCCTGCGCACGGCCCGGAAACGCACGCCTTCTCCAACGATGGAAGTGGGAGTCATGAGTTCAGGAATACGGCGCCGCAGCGTCCTGTCCGCGGCCGCCCTGGCAGGCGCGGCCGGTGCGCTCGGCCTGTCCGCACCCGCGTCGGCACAGTCGTCCTCGGCAGCCGGCGCGCTGCCCGCCGAGGACGGATACGACCTGTGGCTGCGCTATCCGCAGGTCGCGGACGCCGATCGACTCGCCGACTACCGGACCGCGTTGAAGGATCTCGTCTGGCAGGGCGGCGGCCCCCTCCAGCGCTCGGCCGTCGAGGAACTGACCCGCGGCCTGTCCGGGCTGCTCGGCCGACGGGTGACGGCGCGCGACGCCGCGCCCTCCGGCCCGGCGCTGGTGGTGGGCACCCCCGAGAGCTCCGCCCTGGTCCGCGCACTGGTGCCCGACGCCGATCTGGACGGTCTCGGCGACGAGGGGTACGTCGTGCGCCGGGTCACCCGGCACGGCAGCACCCGCATCGTCGTGGCGGCCCCCGCCGACCGTGGGGTGCTCTACGGCGCGTTCCATCTGCTGCGCCTCGTCCAGACCGGGCGGCGGCTGGACCGCGTCGACATCACGGAGCTCCCCGCCGCGCCGCTGCGGGTGGCCGATCACTGGGACAACATCGACGGATCGATCGAGCGCGGCTACGCGGGCCGGTCCTTCTTCGACTGGGAGGAGCTCCCGCGGCTCGACGAGCGGTACACGGACTACGCGCGCGTGCTCGCCTCGCTCGGCCTCAACGCCGCCGTGATCAACAACGTCAACACGCCCGCGGACTATCTCGCCGAGCCGTTCCTCACCAAGCTGGCCGCGCTCGCCGGAGTGCTGCGCCGCTGGGGCGTGGCGCTGTACGTCACGGCGAACTTCGCCGCGCCCATCGACCTGGGCGGTCTGAAGACCGCCGATCCGTTCGACGCGGGCGTGCGGGACTGGTGGGCGAAGAAGGCCGCGGAGATCTACGCGAAGATCGAGGACTTCGGCGGATTCCTGGTCAAGGCCAACTCCGAGGGCCGCCCTGGGCCGTTGGACTACGGGCGCACCCACGCCGACGGGGCCAATCTGCTGGCGGGCGCGCTGCAGCCGTACGGCGGCGTCGTGATGTGGCGGGCCTTCGTGCACGACACGGACGCGAAGTGGGACCGCCAGGGCTACCTCGACTTCACGCCCCTGGACGGCAAGTTCGCCGACAACGCCGTCGTGCAGATCAAGAACGGGCCGATCGACTTCCAGGTCCGCGAGCCCGCGCACCCGCTGTTCGGCTCGCTGCCGCACACCAACTCCATGATCGAGCTCCAGGTGACGCAGGAGTACACCGGGCACGCCACCCATCTGTGCTACCTCGTCCCGCAGTGGAAGGAGGTCCTGGACTTCGACACCCTGAAGGCGGGCGAGGGCAGCACCGTGGCCCGGGTCGTGACCGGCAAGGTGCACGCGTACACGCACTACGGGTTCGCCGGGGTGATGAACTTCGGCGACGCCCGCAACTGGACCGGGTCCCACCTCGCCGCCGCCAACACCCACGGCTACGGGCGCCTCGCGTGGAACCCCGGCCTGTCGGCGGAGCACCTGGCCGACGAGTGGACCCGGATGACGTTCGGCAACGACCCCGCTGTCGTCGGGACCGTCTCCGAGCTGCTGCTCGGTTCCTGGCGCACGTACGAGGACTACACGTCACCGCTGGGCACGGGGTACCTCACGCACCCGCCGGACGGCTCGGTGACCGGGCACTTCGACCCCAGCCCGACCACGACCACCCAGTTCCACAAGTCGGACCGCACGGGCATCGGCTACGACCGCACCGCGGCGACCGGCGACGGCTATCCCGCGCTGTACGCGCCCGCGATCCGGGACGCCTACGAGTCCCTGGAGAACTGCCCCGAGGAACTCCTCCTGTTCCTGCACCACGTCCCGTACACCCACCGGCTGGCCGACGGGGACACCGTCATCCAGCGCATCTACGACACGCACTTCGACGGCGCGGCACGGGTTGCGGACATGCGGGCCGGCTGGGACGCGCTGGGCGGCCGGATCGACCGCAGGCGGCTCACCGAGGTGTCCCGCCTGTTCGGGGAGCAGGGCGACCGGGCCGCCGAGTGGCGGGACACGCTGGTCGCCTACTGGTTCGAGCTGAGCCGGATCCGGGACGAGCGGCGCGGCTGGCTCCAGGCGGTCGTCGCCCCGGCGGACACGGTGCTGGTCGCCGGGGAGCGCAACGAACTGCCCGTGCAGATCGTCAACGCGACCGGCTCCGGGCTGCGCGCGGTGACCGGGCTCGACGTCCCGGAGGGCTGGCGCGCCGAGGAGGTGACCGGTTACGTGGACTCCGGGAAGGACGTGACGGTGCGGCTGCCCGTCGTGCCGCCCCCGGCTCCCGCGCTGACCACGCTCCACGCGCGGCCGCGGTCGGGCGCGGTGCGGGTCCTCGACTCCTCGCTGCGCAGCCTGGCGAAGACGGTCGTCGTGCCGCCCGCCGCCCGCTGCGTGCACGCGCTGGACGCGGGCACCGACACGTCACCGGTGCTGAAGGACTACGACCGGCTCTCCCCCGCGAGCGTGTGGCGCGAGGGCGCGGCCTTCGGCTGGGTCGGCGACACCCCGGACGCCACGGACACCGGTCTCTTCGACGTGGTCCGCCGCGACTACGTACGGGACAGCGCGCCGGTCGTGCTGCGCCTGGCCCTGCCCGCCGGGCCGTGCACCGCGCACCTGCTGACCGGCGATCCGAACACCTTCGACAGGACGCTGATCGTCCGGGTCGGCGGCGTGGAGAAGGCGCGCAGCGAGCAGCTCGACGGCCGCGAGTTCGCCTGGCTGCGGGTGCCGCTGGACGGCGGGTCCGACGGGCGCGAGGTGGACCTGGAACTGTCCGCGAAGGAGGACCAGACCTGGCACCTGAGCGCCTGCGTGGTGCTGGCGGACGAGTAGGGCCGCCCGGAACGGGAGCCGGACGTAACGGTCCCGGTGCGCCTGCCGCACACTTGGACCGTTACGTGGCTTCTAACGAGGGACTTGTTCATGACTGACCGGCCGTTGACGCTCATGGCGGTGCACGCCCACCCCGACGACGAGGCCACCAGCACCGGAGGAGTCCTCGCGCAGTACGCCGCCGAGGGGATCCGCACGGTTCTGGTGACGTGTACCGACGGCGCCTGCGGGGACGGGCCGGGGGGTGTCAAGCCGGGCGATCCCGGCCACGATCCGGCCGCCGTCGCCCGGATGCGCCGCCAGGAGCTCGAGGCGAGCTGCGAGGTCCTGAAGATCAGTGACCTGGAGACGCTCGACTACGGCGACTCCGGGATGATGGGCTGGCCGAGCAACGACGCCCCCGGGGCCTTCTGGCAGACCCCCGTGGAGACGGGCGCCGCGCGGCTCGCGGAGCTGATGCGGCAGTACCGCCCCGATGTGGTCGTCACCTATGACGAGAACGGTTTCTACGGGCACCCCGACCACATTCAGGCGCATCGGATCACGATGGCGGCGGTCGCCCTGACCGACCTGACGCCGAAGGTGTACTGGACCACGATGCCCCGGTCGGGGCTGCAGCGGTTCGGGGAGATCATGCGCGAGTTCCACCCGGACATGCCGGAGCCGGATCCCGCCGAGGCCGCCGCGATGGCCGAGATGGGCCTTCCCGACGAGGAGATCACCACCTGGGTGGACACCACCGCGTTCAGCGGCCAGAAGTTCGACTCGCTGGCCGCGCACGCCAGTCAGGGCGAGAACATCTTCTTCCTGAAGATGGGCAAGGAGCGGTTCGGCGACTTCATGGGCATGGAGACCTTCGTCCGGGTCCAGGACACCACCGGCGCGGCCGTCCCCGAGAACGATCTCTTCGCCGGACTGCGCTGACCCGGCCGGTCACATCAGGGAGCTGATGGCCGTGACCGCCGAGTCGAGTGTCGAGGACACGGCCGACGCCGCCGACGTGCCCGCCAGGTAGAAGCCGAATGCCGCGCCCACGGCGATGTGGGAGAGCTTTCCCCCTCCTTTGCGGAGGAGGAAGAACACCGCTCCGATCAGGATGACGATCACGGGCAGGTGCAGGGCGTCCATCGTTCTCACCTCGTGTCCCGGCATGGGAGCGGGCGCACCCCCGCGCGCGCCGGTGGCAGCTTCGTGCCGGGCGCTGCCACAACGGCCAGGCTATGGCGGCTCCGTCGCTCCTGCCACTCGGGTGAACACGGAGCGTGAGGGCGGGCCCGCGGCGGTACGCCGTAGGGTCCGCCCCATGGATCTTCCCGACGTCTCTCCGGCCCGCCTGGCGGGCACCTGGCACATCGTCTGCTCCTCGTTCCCGCTGTGGCAGAGCGGCCGGCGCACGGGCGCCACCTTCACCTACGACCCGCTGACACCCGGCGGCGCCAGCCCGCCGCGGATGGCCGACGACGTCGCCTATCGCACCCGGAGCGGGCGCGGGCGCCACATCCGCGGCGTCGACACCCGCCTCACCGCGCGCCCGGGATCCGTCTACCGCTGGCGGGGGCGCGGGGTGCTGGCGGCGCTGTCGAGCACGTGGGAAGTGCGCGAGGCGGGCGCCGACGACGCGTGGGCGGTCATCGTCTTCAGCAAGTCCCTCGTGACGCCGGCGGGAGCGGATGTCGTCGTGCGCGCCGGGCGGCTCGACGATCCCGCGGTGATCGAGGAGGCGCTGGCGGCCGGGGTGCGCCACGAGGCGCCGCCGGTACCGGAGTGGCGGCCCGCGTAGCCCTCAGGCCCCTCCCTAGCGAGGGAGCGCGGACCACTCGGTGCCGTACTTCTCCGCCATCGCGCGGGCCTCGTCGTCGGTGAGGACGCGGGCGGGGAGGCCGCCGAGCGCGAGGAGCAGCGCGGCCGTCTCCTCCAGTTCGACGGCCGCGTCGACGGCCGCGTCGAGGGTCCGGCCGGACACCACCGGGCCGTGGTTCTGCAGGAGCGCGGCGCGGAACGGGAACGGCAGCCGCTCCAGATCGGCGGCCTGTCGGACGTCTCCCGGCGGTGCGTACGGGAGCAGCGGGGTCTGGCCGACGCGCATCACGAAGTAGGGCGTGAGCGGCGGCAGGGCGCTGCGCTCCGACCAGGCCGGGCGGCAGGAGATCGCGGAGGCGTGGCGGGAGTGCAGGTGGACCACGGCGCGGGCGGCGGGGTCGCGTCGGTAGAAGGCGGTGTGCAGCGGGAACTCCTTGGACGGCCGGGGACCGTCCAGGTGGGTGCCGGCCAGGTCGAGGACGGTGAGGGCGGCGGGGTCGATCGCGGCCAGGTCGGTCCCGGTGGGGGTGATGAGCACGTGGTCCCCCTCGCGGACGCTCACGTTCCCGGAGGAGCCGGGGCTCAGGCCCAGGGACGCGAGGCGGGCACCGGTGGCCGCGAGGTCGTGGCGGGCGGCGCTCATGCCAGCTCGTCCCAGGCCGAGGTGAAGATGTCGGTGCCGCCGAAGTTGCCGGACTTCAGGGCCAGATCGACGCCGTCGGGACTGCCGCCGACCCCGCTCTCGGTGCGGGCCCAGGCGACGCCGGGGGCGAGCTGCGCGCCGATGGCGAGGGTGCGGGCGCCGAGGGCGGTGACCACGGCGCCGGAGGTCTCCCCGCCGGCGACGAGGAGGCGGCGCGCGCCCGCGCCGACCAGCCGCACGGCGACGTCGGCGAGGGCCCGTTCGACCAGGTCGGCGGCGGGGACGGCGCCCTCGGGCGTGTCGTGCTCCAGGTCGTCGGGCGAGCCGACGGCGTAGAGGAGCGGTGGCCGCTCGGGGTCGGCGTGCCAGCAGGCGCGGGCGAAGTCGACCAGGTCGGCGACGGCCGCGGCGGGGTCGGCCCGCAGCGCCGCCAGGTCCAGCTTGCGGTGCGGGAGCAGTCCGGTGGCGTGGGCGACCTGGGCGCGGGTGGCGGCCGATGCGCTGCCGGCGAGGACGGCGCCGGGGTCACCGGCGCGCGACGCGGCGGGGACCCGGGCGGCGCCCTCGTGCGGTCCGGTCAGGCCGAGGGCGAGTCCGGCCGCGCCGGTGACCAGGCGCATCGAGGCGGTCGCGGCGGAGATGGTCCGCAGGTCCCGGTCCTCGGTGGCGTCGACGACGGTGAGCGCGTCCGTGAACCCCGGCGCGGTGAGCGCCTCGCGCAGCGCCTCCACCCCGGCCCGTACGGTGTCCAGGCCGATCGTCCGCACGGGCCGCCGGGTCTGCGGCGCCAGCAGGCGGGCGACGTGGGAGTCGCGCATCGGGGTCAGCGGATGGTCGCGCATCGGGCTCTCTTCGAGCAGTTCGTCGTGGACGAACAGCCGCGCCTTGTAGACCGTGCGGCCCGTGGCGGGAAAGGCGGGCACGACGACGGTCGCGCTCTCCCCGAGGGCGTCGAGGAGCGCGTCCGCGACCGGGCCGATGTTCCCGCTCGGGGTGGAGTCGAAGGTGGAGCAGTACTTGAAGTAGAAGCTGCGGCAGCCCGCGTCGGTCAGGGCGCGCAGGGCGGCCAGGGACGCCTCGACGGCCTCGTCGGCCGGTGCGGTGCGCGACTTGAGGGCGACGACCACGGCGTCGGCCGCGCGCACCTCCCGCGCGGCGGGCCCGTCGTCCGCCAGCTCCTCGGAGCCGACCGCGACCACGGTCCGGAATCCGCGGGCGACGAGCATGGTGGCGAGATCGGTGGCTCCGGTGAAGTCGTCGGCGATGGCCCCGAGAAGCGGCATCGGACCTCCCTCTTTTCGTTGGCTGTGCGTGGGCGCGCGGCCGGTGTGTGAGCGTCGAACACCCTGGGCTGTGAAGTTATGTTAACAACCTTTACTCACATGGGAATGCCTGATACATGTTGTTAATCGGCGGAGTGTTTCCAGCCACCGCGCTCATCGAGGAGGGCCCATGAACCTGCACCACCTGTTCGCCACCGCCGAAGGAGGGAGCGTGCGCTACGCGCTGTCCGGCGCCGGTGGCGGCTTCGCCCGGACCCTCCTCGCCCAGACCCCGCGCATGCCCGCCCTGAAGCCGACCGTGCTGTGCGACCGGGACCTGCCCAGGGTGCGCGCCATGCTCGGCGAGCTCGGCTACGACACGTCCCTCGTCTCGGACTGCGCGGACGCCGCCGAGGTCGAGCGCGCCGTCCGGGACGGGCACATCGCGCTGGTGGCCGACGGCGGGCTGCTCGGCGCCGCCGAGTGGGACATCCTCGTGGAGGCGACCGGCAGCCCCGCGCACGGCTTCACCATGGCCAGGGACGCGCTCCTCGCGGGCCGGCACGTGGCCATGGTCAGCAAGGAGGTCGACTCGGTCGCCGGACTGCACCTGGCCGACCTCGCCGAGCGCTCCGGGGTCGTCTACACGACGGCCGACGGCGACCAGCCCGCGAACCTCATCGGGCTGGTGACCTGGGCCGAGCTGCTCGGCCTCGACATCGTGGCGATCGGCAAGTCCAGCGAGTACGACCTCGTCCTGGACCCCGAGCGCGGCACCGTCACCCAGCTCGACACCACCGTCGAGGCGCCGGGGCTCGACGCGCTGCTCGATCTCGGCGACGATGTGCCCGCCACCCTGGCCGCCCGGGCCCGCGCCGTCTCCGCGCTGCCCGTCGGCGCGACGGCCGACTACTGCGAGATGGCGGTCGTGGCCACCAACACCGGCTTCAAGCCGGACATCGAACTGCTGCACTACCCCGTGGCCCGGATCGCCGAACTGGCCGACATCTACCGGCTGCGCGAGGACGGCGGCGTCCTGCACCGCGCCGGCGCGGTCGACGTGTTCAGCGCGCTGCGGCTGCCGGGTGAGGCCTCGTTCGCCGGGGGCGTCTTCGTCGTCGTGCGCACCGGCGACCCCGAGACCTGGGAGACCCTGCGCGGCAAGGGCCACGTGGTCAGCCGCGACGGCGACTACGCGGCGATCTATCTCCCGTACCACCTGATGGGCGTGGAGACGCCCGTCTCCCTGCTCTCGGCGGTGCTGCACGGGCGTCCCTCCGGCGGCGTCGACCCGCGCGGGCACGCCGTGCTCGCGGGCCGCGCCCGGCAGGACCTGCCCGCCGGAACCGTCCTCGCCATGGGCGGACACCACCACGACGTCACCGGCGTGCAGGCCGTCCTGCTCCGCGACGAGGACACGCCCGCCGACATCGCGCCGCTCTATCTGGCCGCGCACACCACGCTCGCCCGGCCCGTCGCGGAGGGCGAACTGATCCGGCTCGGCGATCTCGCCGACGCCGACGCGGAGCTCGCCCAGGCGTGGACGGCCGGCCGCGCCGCCCGTCCGGCCGCCGCCCCGGCGGTGTCCGCGTGAGCACCGACATCCAGCACCTGCTGCTCGGCGCCGCGGCCGTCGTCGTGCTCGTCGTGCTGATCACCAAGTTCAAGATCCACCCGTTCCTGGCGCTGACCGTCTCGGCCCTCGGCCTCGGTCTCGCCGCCGGGATCGCCCCGGGCGCGACCGTCGACCACTTCCAGGAGGGCTTCGGGGACGCGCTGGCCAGCAGCGGCCCGACGATCGGCCTGGGCACCCTGCTCGGCGGCATCCTGCTCGGCTCGGGCGGCGCGGACCGCATCGCGACGGTGTTCATCGGCGCCCGCCCCGTCAAGTGGATCCCGACCGCGATCACCGCGGCGGCGCTCCTCATCGGCATGCCGCACCTGTTCGACGTCAGCTTCGTCATGCTGGTGCCCCTGGTCTACGCGGTCGCCAAGCGCACCGGTTCCCACCTGCTGTACATCGGCCTGCCGATGGCCGCGGGCCTGTACGTCTCGCACGGCCTGCTGCCCCCGCACCCCTCGCCGACGCTGGCCGTCTCCGCGTACGACGCGAACACCGGCCTGACGATCCTGTACGGGCTCATCATCGGCATCCCGCTGGCGATCATCACCGGTCCGCTGCTGACGAAGGTGGCCTCCCGGTGGTTCGGGCCGGCGCCCGACCTGGACAAGGGCCCGGTGCCGCAGCCCGACCCGGCGCCCGACAACCAGCGGCGACCCGTCTCCTTCACGCTCGCGCTGATCACGGTGCTGCTGCCGCCCGGCCTCATGCTCATCGGCACGCTGGGCACGGCCAACACCGCCAAGGGCACGCTGCCGTACGCCTTCTTCGAGGCGTGCGACTCCTCGGTCCTGTCCCTGCTCGCCGCCGTCGTGTTCGCGTTCTTCGCCCTCGGCGTCCGCTCGGGGTTCGGGCTCGGCCAGTTGCAGAAGATGGCGGGCAAGGGGCTCGGCCCGGTCGGCACGATCGTGCTGATCCTCGGCGCGGGCGGCGGCCTCAAGGCCATGCTGACCGCGACCGGCATCGACAAGATCATCTCGGACTACGCCGTGGACTGGTCGATCCCGCCGCTGCTCCTGGCCTGGCTCGTCGCCGCGCTGCTGCGGATCTGTCTCGGCTCCGCGACCGTGGCCACCGCCGCGGCGACCGGCATCGTCGCGCCCCTGCTCACCGCGTACCCCGGCGTCTCCCCGGAGCTGATGGTGCTCGCCACCGCGTCCGGCGCCGTGATGCTCTCGCACGTGAACGACTCCGGGTTCTGGCTCTTCAAGGAGTACTTCCAGCTCTCCGTGTCCCAGACCTTCCGCACCTGGACCCTGATGCTGTCGCTCCAGTCGCTGCTGAGCCTGGGCGGGGTGCTGCTGCTCAGCACGGTCGTGGGCGGCTGACGATCCGCGGCCGGAAAAGGAAGATCATCGGCTAACGTCGCACACGAAAGCGAGAGGAGACGGACGATGACCGCTCAGGAGCCCCTGCCGCTCATCCCTGACCAACGGCGTGAGCAACTCCTGCGGCACCTGCGCCGCGAAGGGGTGCTGAGCGTTCAGCAGATCACCCAGCTCTTCGGCGTCTCCCACATGACGGTCCGCCGCGACATCGCCGAGCTGGAGCGCGGCGGCCTGGTCTTCTCGGTCCCCGGCGGCGTCCGGATCGCCAGCCATGTCAACAGCGAGCCGAGCTTCCGGGACAAGACCCTCGTCGAGCAGGACGAGAAGCAGGCCATGGCGGCCCGGGCCGCCGCCCTCGTCGAGGCGGGCATGACCGTCTATCTCGACGCGGGGACGACCCTGCTCGCGATGGTCCCGGTCCTCGCCCGGCTCGACACGCTGACCGTGGTCACGAACGACTTCACGACCGTCGACCGGCTGATGGCCGCCCCGCACCTGGACGTGGTGCACATCGGCGGCCGGGTCGACGTGGAGAACCGCTCCAGCGTGGGCCGGCTGGCCGCCGCCACGCTGCGTCAGCTCGCTCTCGACGTCGCGTTCGTGAGCACCAGTTCCTGGGACCTGCTGCGGGGCGTGACGACACCGTCGGAACCCAAGGTCGAGGTCAAGCAGGCCGCCATGGAGTCGGCGGCCAGCTCCGTCCTCGTCGCGGGCTCCTCGAAGTTCGGCACGTTCGGCCGGTACCGGGTCGCGCCGCTGTCGGCGTTCGACACCGTGGTCACGGACACCGCGCTCGCGGAGGCCGCAGCCCAGGGAGTCCGCGAGAGCGGGGCCGAGCTTCTCGTGGCCCAGCCGGGCTGACGGGACCCGCTCCGCGCGACAGGGCGCCGGACCCGCCGGAGCATGGGGGCATGGAGGCTTCCGCGCTGGGTGTGCCGGGCCGGGCGTTGCCACTGATCCTGGTGGCGGCGCCGGTCGACGCGCCCCTCGCCTGGCTGGCCGAGCTGGAGGACCCCCGGTTCTCGTACCGGATGGAGTCGTCGGGCCACGAGGTGGTGCGGGACGTGTACCGCTACCGGCCCGATCTGCTGATCCTCGGGCTGCGCCTGCGCGATCCGGGGCCCTTCGAGGTGCTCCGGCGGGTCCGCGAGATGTCCGACGAGCTGCACATCGTGGCGGTCGACCGGGCGTTCCGGCGGGCCGAGGCGCTGCGCGCGCTGGAGAGCGGCGCCGACGATCTGCTCTGGTACGGGATGCCCGACGGGCTGGCCAAGGCACTGCTCCTGGCGCGGCTGCGCCGGGCGACCCCGGTGACGCCGTCCGAACAGCTCGTCGAGGACGGCTGGCTCCGGCTGGATCTCGCGGCCCGTGAGGTGACCGTGCGGGGCCGGTTCGTGCCGCTGACGTCGCTGGAGTTCGACCTGCTGCACGTCCTGGCCCGCAACGCCGGGCAGGTCCTCTCCCCCGAGCAGTTGCTGCGCCACGCCTGGCGGTCCCGGCCCGACGGCGATCCGTCCCGGGTGAAGTACGCCGTGCTGCGCCTGCGCCGCGGCATCTCCCGCGCGACCGGCGCCGAGGCCCCCATCGAGACCGTACGGGGCGTCGGGTACCGGTACGTCGGGCCCGGCGCGCACCCGGCGTAGGTCCCGGGCCGAACGTCCCCTTCCGGCGCGCGTGAGCCGCTGCAACCGTGCCGCAACCCGCGTGCTCCCGTGCCGCTCCCCCGCGGGCGGAACGTCGTGGACGTCGCCGGGCGATCCGCCGGTGACGGCCCCCGGCAGCAAGGGACAGCTCGTTCATGACCCTCGTCGCACTCATCCCCGCGCACAACGAACAGAACCGTATCGTCGCCACCCTCGCCGGTCTGTACCGGCAGACGGTGCGCCCGGACCGGATCGTCGTGGTCGCCGACAACTGCACGGACCACACCGCGCGGATCGCCGACCTCGTGGGCGCCGAGGTCTTCGTCCCCACCGCCAACGAGGACAAGAAGGCCGGCGCGCTCAACCAGGCCCTCGTCCCTCTGCTGACCGATCTCGCCGACGAGGCGCTGGTGCTGGTGCAGGACGCGGACACGGTCCTGAACCCCGGGTTCGTGGAGTGCGCGGTGGACGCGATGGCGGACGACACGGTCGGCGCGGTCGGCGGTGTCTTCTACGGGGAGCCGGGCGGCGGTCTGCTCGGCCAGTTGCAGCGCATGGAGTATCAGCGCTATGCCCTGGAGATACGCCGCAAGGACAACGAGGCGGTGGTGCTGACCGGCACCGGCAGCCTCTTCCGCGCCTCCGTCCTGCGCCAGGTGCGCCGGGCCCGGCTCGACGGCGTCATCGGCGGCGGGGAGAGCTACTACTCGCTGGCGTCGCTCACCGAGGACGACGAGATCACGAAGGCGGTCAAGACGCTCGGCCACCGCACGGTCTCCCCGGACGGCTGCTGGCTGGTCACGGAGGTGATGCCGTCCCTCGGCAAGCTGTGGCACCAGCGGCTGCGCTGGCAGCGCGGCGCCCTGGAGAATCTGCGGGACTACGGCTGGACGCCGGTCACCCGGAAGTACTTCTTCCAGCAGTTCATGCTCGGCGTCGGCGCTCTCGCGCTCGCTCTGTTCCTGCTGTTCGCGGTGTTGAACCTCACGCTGGTCGGCTGGGCCGGCTTCTCGCCCTTCTGGTCCGCGATCATGCTGATCTTCGTCGTCGAACGCACCCTGACCGTGCGCCGGCTGGGCCTCCGGGCCACGCTGCTGGCGCTGCCCCTGATCCCGGAACTGCTCTACGACCTCTTCCGGCAGGCCGTCTTCGTCCGCTCCCTGTTCGACCTGGCCCTGCGCCGCGAGGCCCACTGGGTCGCCACCTGACCGAATCCCCAACGCCATCCCGATCGCCAGGAGTTGATCCCTGTGTACGGAAACCCGATCAGCGCCGGAATGCTCGGCGGCGCCGGCACCGGCGCGCTCGCCATGACGGGCGTCAGCCCGCTCGCCTTGCTCGGCCTCGTCGTCGGCTGCTTCACCCTGATCGCCGCGGGCCTCGCCCTGCGCAGCCTCGCCCCCGTCGTCTCGGGCCGGGACCGTGGCCCCGGCCCGAACGACTGACGGTCAGCGCCCGCGGAAGGCGTTGTACACCGTCACCGTGGACGTGCCGCCCTGCCGGTCGACGACCTCGGCGCGCAGCGCGACGCCCTTGCCCCTGGCCGGGGCCTTCAGGGACGTACCGCCGTGCTTCACGGTCAGCTGCTGCCAGGTGCCGCCGTTGTCGTACGAGGCGTGCACCGTCAGGGACTTGAGGCCGTCCCCGGCGGCGGCGCCCTGCACCTCGACCGGCACCGCCAGCCTCCGGCCCGCCTTCGCCGTGGACCCGAGATCCAGTTCCGGGTGGAAGCGGACGACCGAGGCGGGGGCCGTCTTGTCACCGTCCTTGGAGCGGAAGGTCCAGCTCGCGTCGATCCGGGTGCCGACCAGAGCGATGTCCTCGCTCCGGGTCGACGTGGTGCTCAGCGTGTACTCGCCGTCCTCGGCGGGCACGGCGAACGACGCGTACTCGACGTCCTCGTCCTGGTCGAAGAGCGTCTCGCCGTCGCGGGTGAGCCTGGTGTGCGCCGATTGCACCGTCGTGGAGCCGTCGTGGCCCTGGCCGTCGTCGAACAGGCGCAGGAACGCGTACAGGGTGTTGCCGCTGCGCACGATGTGGTTGTTCTCGTCCATCAGCGGGCCGAACACGCCCGTGTTGAAGACCTCTTCGTAGGTGTGGCCCGCGCGGTAGGTCTTGAAGGAGACGGTGTGGCGGGATTCCGTCGGCTGCCAGCCGTTGGGCAGCGGCGCGCCGACCTGCTCCATGCCGAGGCTCCACGTGGCCTTGTCGGCGGTCGACAAATAGAGCTTGCGGCTGGTCGGCGCGGGGGTGATCCGGCCCGAGGCGAAACCGATGAGGGACTCCCGGACCGTGCCGATCGGGCTCAGCCACACGTCCTTTCCGGGCTTGGTCACGCCGAGCGACGCCGTCACGTCTGCGAGGTCGCGGCGCTTCTCGTGGCGCGTGTATCCGGTGGCGAGGCGCCGCACGGGACCGCCGTACACGAGCGAGTACTGCTTCGCGTCGCCGACGGTGAAGTCGGCGTCCCAGAGCTGCTGCAGGGACCCGTCGGTGACCTCGGGGCCGAGGTGGGCGGCCCGGAAGTTCCGGTAGGAGTCCAGCTGCCAGCCCGACTGGTAGTTGGTGTAGCCCTTTTTGACGGAGTAGTACATGTACGCCTGCTCCGCCTTCGCTCTGCCGTCGGGCACGGTGATGTCCACGGGCTCGGCGGTGCGCGCGTCGAGGGTGACCTTCTGGTCCTTGTCGACGACCAGCTTGGGCTGGGCGATCCAGTCCGTGCCCGCGGTGGGGTCGGAGCGGTCGGCGAGGACCACGCCCTGCACGGTGTACTCGCCGACCGGGAGGCGCAGCGTGGTGGTGTCGCTGTCCTCGTCGACGGCGTACTCGGTGCCGGCCGCGTCGCCGGTCAGCGCCTTGACGTACGTCTGGAAGTGCGCGGCGGCCTTGCCGTCACGACCGAGGTGCTTCAACTCGACCGCGTACGAGGCCACTTCGCGTTCGACCGCGAAGGCGGTGCGCACGCTCTGGTCCGCGGCGGTCGCGACGACGGCGCCGCTGTACCGGCCGTCGGGCGCCTCGGTCCCCGTGTCGGCGGCGACGGTGACATCGGCCGTCTTCCCGGCCGGCACGGTGACCTTCGCCGGGTCGACCGTGAACATGCCCTCGGGGGCGGCCCCGCCGTCCGCCGACGTGCCGCTCGCGGTGAGATCGAGGGTGACGTCGGAGGTGCCCGTGTTGCGGTAGGTCAGGGTGCGGGTGATAGGCCGGTCGTCGTCGTGCGGCCAGGCGGCCGTGCCGAAGTTCAGCGAGGTCTGCTCGGCGTAGACGCCGGCCGTGATGGCGTGGTCGACCTGGATGCGGCCCGCGCCCTGCTCGAACGCGCCGAACCCGGTGTCCTTGGCGGAGGCGGTGAGCACGCCCTTGAGCTGCGCCGCCTTCCAGTCCGGGTGCTGCTGCTTCAACAGGGCGGCGGAGCCCGCGACATGGGGCGTAGCCATGGACGTACCGGAGATGGTGACGTAGCCCTCGGGGTTCTCGCCGACCTCCTGGGCGATGGCGCTGCCCGGCGAGGAGGCGGCGGTGATGTCGACGCCCGGCGCGGTCACGTCCGGCTTGATCCCGCCGTCCCCGAGGCGCGGGCCCCGGCTGGAGAAGTCGGCCGTGTGGTCGTCGCTGTCCACGGCGCCGACGGTGAGCGCGCCGTCCGCGGAGCCCGGGGTGCCGATGGTGCTCGCGCCCGGGCCCTCGTTGCCCGCGGCGACGGCGAAGAGGACGCCGTCGCTCTCGCTGTAGTGGTCGACGGTCGCTTCGAGCGGGTCGGTGTCGGGGGTGTCGGTGCCGCCCAGGCTCATGTTGACGATGTCGGCGCCCTGCGCGACGGACCAGTCGATACCGGCGATGATGTCGGAGTCGGCGCCGCTGCCCGTGTCGTCGAGGACCTTCGCGGCGATGATGCTCGCGCCGGGCGCCACGCCCTTGTACTTGCCGCCCGACTTCGCGCCGGACCCGGCGATCGTGGACGCCACGTGCGTGCCGTGGCCCTGGTGGTCCAGGTCGTCGGCCGAGGTGGAGAAGTTCTTGGCGGCGACGACCTTTCCGGCCAGGTCGGGGTGGTCCGCGTAGACCCCGGTGTCGACGACGGCGACCTTCACGCCCTTGCCGTCGTAGCCCGCCTGCCAGGCCGCCGGGGCGCCGATCTGCGGGACGCTGACGTCGAGTCGGGCCTTGGCGGGGGCGTCCAGCCAGACGTGGTCGACGCCCTGGGCCGCGGTGGTCCGCGTGACATCGTTGTCCGAGCGCGTGAGGGACTTCCACAGCGCGGGCAGGTCGTCGGGCTTCGCCGTGAGGGCCTGGGCGTTCAGGGCCTTCAGGCCGCGGTGGACCGTGGCGCCCGTGTCCTGGATGTCGGCGCGGGCGTCGCCGGCGCCGCCCCGGTAGCCGACGATGACCTTGAGGCCGTTCTCGTACAGCCTGCGGGCGGCGGCGGTGTTCAGCTGTTCGACGTCGAAGAGCCGCTCGTCGAGGGTGCCGTCGGAGATCAGCCGCTGGGCGTCGAGGGGGACCACGAGGGACTGCTCGCCGTCGCTCTCGATGTGCACGGGTATGTGCGCGCGGCCCGCGGCCGGGGTGAAGCCGGTGACCTTGCCGTCCGTCACCTGGACGACGTCACCGGTGATCAGTTGGACGCGGTGCTGCGTGGGCCGCTTCCCGGCGGCCGCGGTGGGTCCGGCGGTGGCCGGTACTGCGGCGGTCGCGGTCGCCGCGACGACCGCGGTGGCGGCCAGCGCGACGAGGCCGGGTCTTGTGACGAGTCTGCGCACGGGGTTCCTTCGGTGGGGGCTGGGACGACGGTGGTGCCCGACGCGCGCGGGGTGTCCGGCGCGCGTCCGGTTCGGGGGGCGTGCGCGTCCGGGTGGGGACGCGCACGCGGGTGCCGCGGGTGGGGTCAGCGGCGGTGCGCCGACGGCGCGTCGGTGAGGGTGAGGGTCTGCTCGGCGGCGGTGCGGGCGTCGCCGACCGGGCCGCCGGAGGCGTCCTTCCAGGCTCGTACCGGGGTGGTCTCGGCGGTCCTGTCCGGGTCGTCGGAGAGGCCGACGACGAGTCCGCTGTAGCGGTTGACCAGGCGGTACGTTCCGGCCGGTGTCCCGTCGGGGTGCGTGGAGGGGATGACGAACCACTGCTGTCCGACGGTGGGGCCGCCGGCCGGCGCGTCGGTCACGGTGGGCCGGGCGCCCCAGGCACGTCCGGCGTCGCCGGTCGCGTCGACGCCGAGGAGCCGTCCGGTGGCCGCGTTGGCGACGCGGTACGAGCCGTCGCCGTTGGTGGTGAAGACCCATCGGCTCAGCGCCGAACTCCCGCCGCCCGTGGCGGAGGTGGTCCGCGTGCTGCCGGAGACCTGGGTGAGGAAGCGGCCGTCGCCGCTCGCGACGGTGTAGGTCCTGCCCGAGGTGACGGGGGCGGCCGGGGTGTCGGTGTCGATGACGGTCTCGTAGTACTCGCCGTCGGCGCCGTTCGAGCACTGGAAGGAGCAGTAGCTGCGGAACGTCTTCCCGACGATGGTCGAGCCGGTCCTGTTCACCGAGTCGAGCATCCAGCGGTACCAGGAGCCGGACTTGTAGTCGCCGGTGTCGCCGAGCAGCCGCCACTTCTGGGTGGCGAGGTCGTCGGTGGCGTAGAAGCGCTGCGGTTCGGTGGAGTCCTGCACGACGGCCTCGGGCTGGCCGATGTACAGGCCGAGGTGGGCGTCGTAGGCGATGTTCATCGTCAACAGGTCTGACTTTCCGGGGAGTTCACCGGCCGCCTGCTGCTCGGCGACAGTGCCCGCGTTGTCCGGGTCGTAGTCGTGCTCGACGGCCGTGTACCCGGTGGGGTGGTCGGCGTCGACGGGCTCCATGGTGCTCTCCAGGCCGCCGATCCCGGGCTGCGACCAGGCTCCGTCGTACCACTTGTGCCAGGAGCCCGGCGCCATCTTCGCGGACATCGGGGCGCGGGCCACGTGGGCGAGGCTGCCGTCGGTCCAGCCGCCGGGTACGCCGCCCTTCGGGATCACGCGGGAGTTGTAGTAGACGTAGAAGTAGCCGGATGCGGTGTCCACGAACAGCCGGGGGTCGCCGTCGCCGTAGGAGTAGGTCTCGTGCGGGAACGCCGCGTCGTCGCCCCTGCGCGTGCTGTACGGCGAGGTGAGGACATGGCTCTTGATGTCCCACGTCCGGCCCTGGTCGGTCGAGACGGCGTAGTCGATCGCGTCGTAGTGCAGCCCGTCGTCGAACGGGCTCGGGGTGAACTCGTTGTGGACCAGGCCGTACCAGTCGCCCGAGTCGGGATCGACCCAGACGCCCATCAGGTCGCAGTAGTTCTTCCGCGCGTAGCTCGACGGGTCCGGGGCGGACGTGGCCTCGCGGCCGGTGGGGCTGTTGTCGCAGCGCCAACTGGTGTCGTCGTTGCGGTCGTCCGGGTTCGCCGGGTTCACGGCGTCGCTCAGCGCGGCGTCCCGGGTCGCGCTGTCGAAGTCCGCGCCCCGGTAGAAGGTCCATTCGCGGGGGTCGTCGGCGCCGTACAGGGCGTGGGCGGACTGATAGCGGAACGTGCCGTCCTTGTCGATGTACGGGGCGGCGGGGCTGTCGTCCGGGTGGCTCCAGCCGCCCTTCGCCCCGACGGAGACGGTGTAGGCGGGGTCGGCGGCGGACGCCGGCCCGGCGGAGACCCCGCCGAGCAGCATCGCGCTCGCGGCGGCCAGCGCACACACGGCCTTGGTTCTGGGACGAACGGACACAACTGCTCCTCTGACCGTGGGGGGTTGGCAGCGCGTTCACCACGTGGCGTGATTTAGTTCGACTAGAATCCGAACTAATGCAGGGGCTGTCAAGCGATCCGCGGGACCGTGGCAGGATCCCCTCAACCGGTCGGCCCGGCAGCGGACTTGTCATCATGGGAGCGACGGCACTCGCACCGGTCACGGCCGGCGAAAGGACATGGGTGAGCACGAAGTGACCGATCTCGGTACGGCGTCCGCGGCGCAGGCCGCGCCCGCGGATGCCTCCGGCACCCGGGACCGGGCCTCGATCCGGCGCACGAACCTGGGCGCGGTGCTGGGCCTGCTGCGCGACGGCGGCCCGCGCTCCCGCGCGCAGATAGCCGTCGACACCGGCCTGCCGAAGCCGACGGTGACCAGTCTCGTGGCCGAACTCGTCGGGCTCGGCCTGGTCCGCGAGGGGCCCGCACAGCGCGAGGGCGCCGTGGGCCGCCCGGGGACCCTGGTGCGTCTGGACGGCGGCGGCCTCTGCGGTGTCGGGGTGGAGATCAGCACGAGCTACGTCCATGTGCTCGCCCTGGCGCTCGACGGCAGCCAGGTCCACTCGCACCGGGTGCCGCTCGCGGTCAAGGACGAAGGGCCCGAGGCCGTACTGGATTTGACGGCCCGTCATGTCGCCGACTGTCTCGCGGCCCTGGAGCGCGCGGGGATGCGGCCGGTCGGTCTCACGCTCGCGGTGCCGGGCGTCGTCGACAGCGCGTCGGCCACCGTGAGCTTCGCCCCCGGCATCGGCTGGCGGGACGTGCCCGTGGCCGACGCGCTGCGGGCGCGCCTTCTCCGGGCCGGTGTGCCGACGCTCCCGCCGATCGCCCTGGACAACGACGCCAAGCTGGCCGCGCTGGCCGAGTACGCGCAGGTCCGCGGCTCCGGCGTCCGCGACATGCTCTCCCTCACCGGGGAGCGCGGCATCGGGGCCGGCATCGTCAACGACGGGCGGCTGCTGCGCGGCGCCGACGGGTTCGCGGGCGAGGTCGGCCACATGCCGCTCGATCCGGCCCGCAATCCGTGCGTCTGCGGCCGGCACGGCTGCTGGGAGACCATGGTGGGCCTCGACGCCATCCTGCGGCTCGCGGCGCGCGGCAGCGATCCGCTGCACGACCCCGACGTCGCCCTGGAGGACCGCCTGGCGGATCTGCGCCGCCGCGCCGAGGCGGGCGATCCGAGCACGGTGGAGGCCCTGGACCGGGTGGCGCACGACCTGGGCCTCGGTCTGGCGCTCCTCGCCGATGTCCTCAATCCCCGACTGGTCGTGCTGGGCGGCTACTTCACGTACATCGGCGATCTGCTCCTGGACCGGGTGCGCGAGATGCTGCGTACGCGCGTGATGGCGCCCCTGGCGGGAGGCTGCGAAGTGCGCCTGTCCGCACTGGGGTTCACGGCGGCGGCGCACGGCGGGGCCCACCTCGCACTCGACACCGTGTACCTGCGGCCCGTCCCCTAGGGCGTGTCTTCAAAGTAGTGGTGCGGGATGATGGGTCTTGTGAGTCGCCGCTATGAACTGACTGATGAGGAATGGGAGTTGTTACGCCCGT